>CAZCWF010000011.1:0-12570 GCA_964502305.1 uncultured Gammaproteobacteria bacterium
CTTTGCTGGTGATCAAAATGCCCCTAAAGATACTGAATCTTACGATCTCTGGCGGAGTCAAGGAATTTCCGAAAAACATATTCACTATTTACCCAAAGAAGATAATTGGTGGGGTCCAGCTGGTGCTGTTGGTCCTTGTGGCCCTGACACTGAAATCTTTATTGATACTAACCCGGATGCTGGCGAAATTGATTTTGTTGTTGGTTGCAAGCAGGGGAGAATTATCGAAATTTGGAATGATGTCTTTATGCAATATTACAAAGACGACCAAGGTAATTTTTCTGAAATGTCCCAAAAAAATGTTGATACCGGTATGGGAGTTGAACGAACAACTGCTATTTTATCGGGTTTTTCCGATAATTATATGTCAAATATTTGGCAACCAATTATCAAAAAAATAGAAGAAATTAGTAATAAAAAATATTCCGAAAATACCAAATCTATTCGAGTTATCGCTGATCATATCAAAGCTGCTGTTTTTATCATTGCCGATGGTATTGAGCCAAGTAATAAAGAAGCTGGTTATGTCTTACGTCGTTTAATTCGTCGATCAATCCGACAAGGGAAATTGTTAGGCATCGAAACTAATTTTATTTCTCAAGTTGCCGACGCAGTTTTAGATAATCAAGATAATTATGCTGGAATTTACCCAGAATTAAATGAAAATCGCGATAAAATTATTTCCATATTAGACGCTGAAGAAAATAAATTTAGAAAAACTCTTAACAACGGCCTTCGTGAAATTAATAAACTTATCGAAAAAAATAAAAACGTTTCTGGTAAAGAGGCTTTTACTCTTTACGAAAGTTTTGGTTTCCCTGTTGAAATGATTATTGAAGAACTCAAAAAAAATAACTTATCTCTCAATATTGACGAATTTAATCAAGCTAAAGAAGAACATCAAAAATTATCTCAAACTCTTTCTGCTGGAAAATTTAAATCTGGTTTAGCTGATAATTCCGAAATTATCACCAAATATCACACCACTACTCATTTACTTCACACCGCTCTTCGAAAAGTTTTAGGTGATCATGTCCAGCAATCTGGTTCAAATATTACTGCTGAAAGGTTACGTTTTGATTTCTCTCATGGTGAAAAATTAACCGATGATCAATTAAAACAAGGTATAGATATTGTAAATCAACAAATCAAATCAAGTTTAGTCGTCACCAAAGAAACTATGCCTTTTACTCAAGCTCAAAAAGATGGAGCTATTGCTTTTTTTGGTAGCAAATACCCAGAAATTGTCAGTGTTTATACTATCGGTCCAAAAGATTCTTATTTTTCTAAAGAAGTTTGTACCGGCCCTCACGTTAATAATACTAATGAATTAGGAACTTTTGAAATTACCAAAGAAGAATCTGCCGGCAGTGGTAAACGCCGTATCTATGCCGTGCTTAAATAGTCACATTTTGCCCATTTTATTCCAAGATTTATTATTTTCCATCATAAAAAAAGCGGAACAAAAAACCATGGCCTTCAGGCCGTGAGTTTTTTATAGTATTCTTATACTATGGAGGGAAATAATTTTTGGTTAATTTACATTCAAGATGATCAGGTTTCTGTCTCTTTAATTTCCCAAGAAAACAAAACTTTTCGTGTTTCAGCTATTGGTCCTCAAAAACCATGGGATTCTTTTGATTCGTCTATCCTAGTCAAAGCTATTGATGAATCTCTTTCTGTCGCTTCTCTCAACGCTAATATTACCGAAGAACAAGAACCTTCAAATGCCGCTTTTGTGGTTCCTCCTTTTTGGGTTGGCAGTGATGGCAAAATCATTGCTTCAAAACTTAAATTAATCAAAGATACCTGTAAAAATTTATCTTTCACTCCATCAGGGTTTTTAGCTGAAGATGAGGCCTTAGTTGAGGAGTCTACTCGTGATGATGGTTTTCCTGCCAGTTTTATTTTGCTTCATCTATCTGGTCAAGAATTTTATCTTTCTCTTGTTTATTTAGGCCATATCAAAGAAAGAATTAAAAAAGGCTTCGATGGTGAATTTACTGGCCAAATCCTTGAATCAGCTATTTTAGAATTTAAAACCGAATCAACCCTACCTCCTCAAATTATTGTCTTTGGCCAAGCTGATCAACAAATTATCGAATCACTCAAAAATTTTGCTTGGGTGGGCAAAAAAAATATTGAAACTTTTCTCCATTATCCTGACATCAAACTTTATTCAGACAATCAAATTATTACTACTTTTACTAAAGTTATTTCTAATCAAATAACTCCTCATTCTGTTGCTTCAGAAGAATTCTCCACTGATATTGAGTCTAATCAGAACTTAGAAGAAGCAAGTTCTCCAATGGATTCAGAAAATACTCCTCAATCTCAAGAGATTGAAGAAGATCAGTTAACCGAAGTTTCTCCGCAAGAAATTGGCTTTTCTATACCCCAAGAAACACCTACACCAGAACCATTGCCAGTTATTACTCCAGACCAATTACCTCCATCTTTAGACTTAAGTAATGAACCTAACCTCGATCCTTTTGAACCTCCGGTTGTTGCTCCACCAACATTACCTGGAAAACATCAAAAAATTAAATTTTCTCTTAATTTTTTCAAAAAAATCAAACCAATCCGATTTAACCGAAATTTACTTTGGTTACTTTTTGCTCTTTTACCCTTCATTATTATTATCCCGTTTTTTTTAATTTCCTCTCAAATAATTCTTTTTATTACCCCATATCAATTTAATAAATCAATTCCTGTCACTTTGTCCACTTCTGGCTCAATTAATGATCTTAATAAATCTATTATTCCTGTTCAAAAAGAGACAGTTCAAGTTGCTGCTACAGCCAGTGTCGAAACCACAGGACAAAAAACTATTGGTGAACGAGCCAAAGGAGAGATCACTATCTACAATAAACTTGATACTTCACAATCAATTGCAAAAGGTAAAGTTTTAACTGACTCTTCCGGTCGAAAATTTGAATTAATTTCTGCTGTATCTGTTGAGGCTAGTAGTTCTGATTTAGAGGAGGGGGTTATTAATTTAGGTAAAACCAAAACATCGGTTTCAGCTGTTGATATTGGCCCAGAATCTAATTTGGCTACTGATACTCAATTAACTTTTGCTGATTATCCTACTACAAGTATTATTGCCAAAGTTGAGTCTACCTTTACTGGAGGTACTCGCCAACAAATTAGAGCTGTTAGTAGTGAAGATAAAACCAACGTTCAATCTAAAATTAACGAACAAATCGTCGAGAATATTGATCAAGAAGTTAGCCAAAAAGTTGGTGATATTACCGGAGTTATTAAAGGTACAGTTCAGAGTCAGAAAAGTAATTTAGAACTTAGCCGTGAAGTTGGTGAAGCCGCCGATGAACTTACAGGCACTGTCAATGCTACTGTTACTGTTTTTGTCTTGTCAGACAATATCAAAGACCAAATTATAAAGTATTTTCTTGAGTCTGAAACTGGTTTTAATGATATTGATTACCAATCAAGTAATTTTTCTCTTTCCTTTGAAATTTCCGAAATTGAAGATGATCAGGCTACTGGTAATCTGACTATCTCTGGCAATTCTTTACCCAAAATTAATATTGCCCAAATTCAAAAAGCTTTAGCTATTAAAACCATTACTCAAGCCAACAATCTTATTAAAAAATTAGTCCCTAGGGCTTATAATTTCCATATCAATACCAACCTTCCACTTTTGCCATTTAGGTCGGATAATATCAATATTGAAATTAAAACAGAATCTTTGTGAGTTATATCTATCTAAAAAAAGACATTCCTAAAAAAAAGCTCCCTCGCCGCAAAAAAATTTTAATCAGTATTTTGTTTTTAGCCGGTTCATCATTTTTGATTTTGGCTGTTTTCCCAATCATTAAATTTCAGTTTGAGTACTCGGGAAAGTTCAAACAAATTATTGACCCAACTTCACCACAATCAACCAACCAGGGGAGTATATTAGGCAATAGCGCCGATTATACTCAATTATCCAATTGGTTTGTTAACTCTCAAGATGATTTGTTACCAACCACCCAAATTAATGATTCTTCCGTTTCTACTTATTATCTTTCTATCCCCAAACTAAAAATTAAAGATGCTGTGGTTACTTTAGGCAGTATGGATTTGGAAAAAAGTTTGATCCAATATCCTCAAACTGCTCTACCTGGTCAACTGGGAAATACTGTCGTCTTTGGCCATTCTGTTTTACCCCAATTTTTTAATTCTAAAAACTATTTAACTATTTTTTCTACACTTTACAAACTTGAACAAGGCGATGAAATCGATATCCAATACGACCGCTCCACTTACAAATATATTATTGAAGAAATGTACGAAGTCCAACCAACCAATCTTTCTGTATTAGAACAGCGTTTTGATGATCGAATTCTAACTCTCATTACTTGTAGTCCCCCCGGCACCTACCTTCGCCGTCTAATTATCAAAGCTACTCTTTCAGCTAACTAAGTCTTGATATAATATTCCCATGAATGCACTTTCTATTGATTATGGTAGCAAACGTATTGGTCTGGCTATTTCTATTCAGGGAATTATTCAGCCTCTAACTGTTCTTAAAAACGATTCTAAATTTATTGATCAACTTAAAACCATTCTTTCTGATTATAAAATTGATCAAATTTTTGTTGGCATTTCCGAAGGGAACTTTGCTCTTAAAACTAAAAAATTTGTCGAAGAACTAAGAAATATGTTAACATTACCCATCGAAACTGTTGAAGAAGCTGTCAGTACCATCGAAGCCGATAAAATATATTCGGCTAATAAAAAACCTAAAAAAGACTATAAAAAAAATATTGATGCCCTCGCTGCTGCTGTTATTTTACAACGTGTTATTAATTAATTAAAAAATTATGATTAAGGACTTAATTGCTCCTATCCAAGCTTGGTTATTATCTCAAAAACGCTGTGTTGGTTGTGGTACACCACTCAAACAGGGGACTAAAAAACCAGTTCGCGGCCAAATGACTGTTACCTGCAAATGCGGTCGCATTTTTATCCACGACGAAAAGAAAAACACTTATCGTCGAGCTTTATTTGACGAAATTTAAATGATCAAAAAAGTCATATTTAGTCTAATTTTACTTTTATTCGTTGGGTTAGCCGGTATTTTTGGTTTTATCTATTACGGTAATTCACCTGTATCTTCCAACGATTCAGACAAAGTTTTTGTTGTTTCTTCAGGTGAAGGAGTTAAATCCATTGCTCAAGATTTAGAAGATCATGATTTGATTAGAAACAAATATGTCTTTCTTTATTACACTTATCGTCTTGGTCTTAGTCAAAAAATCCAAGCTGGCAATTTTAAGCTCTCTCAAAGTCTCTCTACCAAAGAAATTGTGGTTAAATTAAGCCAAGGTGGCGTTACTGATTATTGGATTAAAATCCTAGAAGGTCTTCGAGTCGAAGAACTATCTGATATCTTTCCAGAAGACTCTTCAATTAGTGGTGCTGATTTTGTTAAAGCAGCTAAATCCAAAGAAGGTTATATTTTCCCTGACAGTTATCTTATCCCTGACTACTTTGCCCTTGATGATATTCTCGAAACTATTCAAGAAAATTTTGATGCCAAATTTGCTCAAGCCAAAGTTGGTGCCACCAATACTAATTTAACTGACAAACAAATTTTAGTTTTAGCCTCTATTATCGAACATGAAGCTAGAACCCTCAAAGTTAAACAAGGTGTTTCTGGAGTTTTAATGAATCGTATTAATAGTGGCATGCCACTTCAATCAGACGTTACTGTTCAATATGCTCGTGATACCCAAAGAAAACCAACTAAATACTGGGAAGATTTAGCTGCCGCTGATATAAAATCAATTGTTTCCCCCTACAATACCTATCAAAATACCGATCTTCCTCCTGGTCCAATCTGTAACCCTGGTTACGACTCTATTTACGCTGCTTTCCACCCCACCGAATCCGACTATATTTTCTATCTCACTGGCAACGATGGTGTTATGTACTATGCCAAAACTCTAGAGGAACACAACATCAACATCGCCAACCATCTATAAAACTTCTATCTTTTATTTATCATCTCTTCTAATCTTACCCATCTTTCTTTCTTCACTTTCATTGGTATATCATCTTTATATAATTTTTCGCTTACTGTCCCTGGACGAGGGGAGTATTTATTTAAATAAGCCACCTCAAAATTTACTTGTCGGCAGATATCCACCGTCTCTTCAAACTTTTCATCAGTTTCACCAGGGAAACCGATAATAATATCAGTACTAAATCTGACATCTTTAACTTTTTCCTTAATCCTTTTTACCAAATCTAAATATTCTTTTTTAGTGTAATTCCGATTCATCTTTTTTAAAATTTCATCATCCCCAGCCTGAAACGGCAGATGAATTAATCTGTCAATATTTTTATATTCAGCAATAACTTCAATCAAATCATCCGAAAAATCCCATGGATTATTACTTACAAATGATACTTTTTCTAAATCTTTTTCAACTACTTTTTTAAGTAACTCTGGGAATAAACTCTTAAATCTTTTTTTACCCATATTCACATAACCACATCCACTTAAGTCACTCCCATATGAATTCACATTTTGCCCAATCAATAAAATATTTTTATTGCCTTTTTTAATTGCTTCATCAACTTCTGCCAAAATTTCCTCCATATTTCTAGAAATTTCTGGACCTCTGGCCTGAGGCACAATGCAATACGAACACATATTATTACACCCGTAACTTATTGGAATTAATACCGTATCGTTAAATTTTTTAATTGATTCGTAATCAACTTCAAACTTTTCTATTGGCCAAAAATCTACCCCTGAAAAATTTTTCATCACTTCCGCTTTTTTTCTATAATTTTTTTTGATCACTCCCACCAAACATCCAGTAATTATTACTTTCTTTTTTAATTTTTGGGAATTTCTTACTAACCCATAAGCTCGATTTTCAGCAGATTGCCTCACCATACAAGTGTTAACTACTACTGTATCAGCCTCTTTCCAAGATTTTACTTCTTCATCACCATTAGACAAAAAATAACTCCGCACTTTCTCCGAATCTGCTGTATTTTGAATACACCCAAAAGTTTGGACAAAAAATTTCATTGCCAATTTTATCAGATTAATCCTTTTTAGCTAATCTTTTTGCCAAAGCTACCAAACCAACACCTGACGATGATAGTAAAATAGTTGGGAAAATCACTCCTACAGTCGGTAAAGTTGAAGTTCCTGCTGCACTATTAACAGCATCCCAATCTACATTTTCAGCTCCCATTGTCAAAGTAAAACTAATAGTTGATCCATTATTTGTTATCACCACATTATGATCACCAGCAGATAAAGCTCCCGGTGAATAAGTCCAATCATTGTTTCCATCAGCTACAACCGTCCCCTCCGAACCATCAACTAAAATTGTCACTGTACTCCCACTAGGGGCTTCACCAGTTAAAACTGGAGTTGAGCCTGAATACCACCAGTGAGAAATCTGTCTACCGCTAGTATCCACCGATCCAATCGAAGTTAAATTAAAACCACTTGCTAAAACTTCATTTCTAGAGAAACCTATCAAAAGACCAATCAAAACAAAAAACACATACAATCGTTTAATCATACATTAATAATAAAGATTAACTAAAAATTTGCAATATTATTTTGCAAATGAGAATATTGATTATGGACGATAATAAAAACCAAAATCAACCCAAAACAGCTGATTACCAAAAAATTCTTGACGAATATGCTGCTTCAGTCAAGAAGGAAGAAGAATCTGAACCAGAAGAAAAAGAATTAACCCATCAAGAAAAACCAATTGAAAATGTTCCTCTAAAAGAAGCCGATCCTGAACCTTCAACACCGGTAGAATCAGTTATACCTGAACCAACTCATACTCTTACTGATGATTTAGAAGAAGAAATGACCAAAACGCCTCCCGTTCCAGAAAATAAACCCACTACTGCTGAATTAAAAAGTATTAATTCTCCTCAATTAGAAGCCCCAATTCATCCTTCACTTGCTGCCAATCTTGAAGACGAAGATGATGTCGAAACCCAACCTCAACCACCAGTTATCACTCCAAAACCAGAAATAGAACTCACCCCAGAACCTACACCTCAAGAAGAAAAACCTCTAACCCCTCAACCTGAAACAAGTCTCCCGGAGAATCAAGAAATACCTCAAATTCAAAAGTCTCCAGAAGAAGTAAAGGCCGAGATTGAAAAAATTTTAAATGATGATTCGAAAAATAATTCTGAACCAATAGAAACACCTGTTGTTGCTAAAAAATCTGGTTCTCCAAAAACTTTCTTTATTTTTGCTCTTATCCTCTTTTTCTTAGTGATTGCCGCTATGGTATATTTTCTTTTTTTAGCTCCAACTAGCAGCTCTAATTCAAATTTAACAGCTACTCCAACAACCACTCCTACAAATTCTGTTGTCAGCGATGGTAGTTGCGATCTCAACGGTTCTACTTATAGTGTCGGCGAATCATTTGATTCAGCTGATGGTTGCAATACTTGTACTTGTGCCTCTGCTGGCGTCATTACCTGTACCGAAATGGCTTGTGAAGTTCCCCCAGAAGTAATTTCCACTACACCATCCGCAACCACCTCAACCACTATTACTCCTGTAGCTACTAGTTCTGCCGACAACTAAACCTAATTTTCTGCCCATTGCTATCCCGTAGATTAAGTAGTAAAATATCTCCATTCTGGCGAGCGGTTGGTACATAACTCGTCTACTTTTTAGTATTTAAATAAAACCTAGATGCCTTCCGTAAAAAGAACCTCATGGGGTAAAAAATACCCTCAAATTCCTAAGTTAGATTTAATTCAAATTCAAAAAGAATCCTGGAAAGATTTCCTCGACCGCGAACTCAAAGAAACCATCCAAGCTGTTTCTCCTATCACCGACTACACTGGCAATAACTGGCAACTTGAACTTGGCGAACTTACCTACGACCCTATTAATGTTGATCCTCAAACCGCTAAGAAAAAAGAACTTAATTACACTATTCCTGTTCGTATCAAAGCTACTTTAACTAATAAAAGAACTGGCAATGTCCGTGAAGAAGATGTCTTTTTCTTAAATTTACCTACCATGACTGATGAAGGTACCTTTATTATTAATGGTATTGAAAGAGGAGTTATTAATCAATTAGTCCGATCTCCTGGTGTTTATTTCACTGGTGAACGTGATCCCGCTACTGGTAAGACTCTCTATAATGCTGAACTTCGTCCTAACAAAGGTTCTTGGCTAGAGTTCTTTGTTGGTAAAAAAGATGTAATTTTTGCTCGTATTGATCGAAAAAAGAAATTCCCAGCCACTATCCTCTTAAGAGCTGCTTGTCAAATGAATGACAAACAATTAGTCGCTGAATTTGGTGATTTTATCTCTCCCACTATCCAAGCTGACATTTCTAAAACCCCAGATGAAGCTGTTTTGGAATTCTATCGAAAACTTCGACCAGGTGAACCTGTGGTTATGGAAAATGCTCAAAGATTTTTTGAAGAAAGATTTTTCGACCTCCGAACTTATGAATTAGGTAATGTTGGTCGTTATAAAGTCAATAAAAAATTTGGCTTTAATTTTGACGATGCCAATAAAGAAAACTGGGTTTTACGCCGAGAAGATCTAATCGCTACTGTTAAATACTTGGTTCAACTACAAAAAGGTGAAGCTACTCGAATTGATGATATCGATTCATTAGCTAACCGTCGATTGCGCCGTTGTGGTGAAATCGTTTCTCAAATTGCTCTCCGCCCGGCTATGGCTCGATTTGAAAGAATGGTTAAAGAAAGAATGTCTTTAATTTCTACCAAAGAAAAACCAGCCCCTTCTCAAATGATCAATCCTCAACCATTAATTTCTACTCTCAATACTTTCTTCCGATCAAACCAATTGTCTGCTATTTTGGATCAAACTAATCCTTTATCCGAACTTGATTTACTTCGCCGTGTTACTGTTGTCGGTATTGGTGGTTTAACCCGTGATCGGGCTGCTTTCTCAATTCGTGACGTTCACGCTTCTCAATATGGTCGTATTTGTACTGTTCGTTCTCCTGAAGGTCCAAACATCGGTTTGGTTACTTACTTAGCTCTCTATGCTCAAGTTGATAAATACGGTTTTATTCAAGCTCCATTCCGAAAATTAGTTAAAACCAAAGGTGGTTACACTATTTCTGATGAACACTATTATTTGGATGCTGACGATGAATATGATAAAAAAGTTACCCATTTGGGTATCAAATTTGACGAAAACGAAGTTACTAAACAAAAATGGGTTCCAATCCGCTATCAAGGTGAATTTATCGAAGGCCCAATTGATCAAGTCGAATATATTGACTTAGTTCCTAATCAAATCGTTGGCTCATCTGCTGCTCTAATTCCTTTTGTTGATCATGATGATGCTACTCGTGCTCTTATGGGTTCCCACATGCAGACTCAAGCAGTTCCTTTAGTTTCTCCAACTGCTCCAATTGTTGGTACTGGTATGGAAGCTCCAGTTGCTACTTCTATGAACAGAAGTATTTTGGCTAATCATTCAGGTAAAATAACTTTTGCTGATGGTAATAAAGTTGTTGTTGCTCTCGATAAAAAAACCGAAGTTGAACGACATGACCAAAGTGAAATTAGTGATGATGGTAAAACTGAAACTTATTACCTTTCTAAATTTGATCGAACTTCACCATACGGTACTTGCTACAACCAAAAAACTGTAGTTAAGACTGGTGATGTTGTCAAAGCTGGTGATCTTCTTATTGATGGTCCTTCAACTGATGGCGGTGAACTTTCAATTGGTCAAAATTTATTAGTAGCTTACACTGAATTAGATGGTCTTAACTACGAGGATTCTTTCTTAATCTCTGATCGTTTAGTTAAGGAAGATGTTTTAACCAACATCCAAATTTATGAATATCAAACTCAAGTTGTCGAGACCAAATTAGGTTCTGAAGAATTGACCAAAGATATTCCTAATGTTTCCGAAAACGAATTAGCCAAATTAACCACTGACGGTATCGTTATGATCGGTGCTACTGTCGGTCCAAACGATATTTTGGTTGGTAAAGTTGAGCCTCGCGGTGAAAAAGAATTATCCGCTGAAGAAAGACTTTTACGAGCAATTTTTGGTGAAAAAGCCCGTGAAGTTAAAGATACTTCTCTTCGTGTTCCAAATGGTGAAGGTGGTGTCGTTATCAAAGTCGATGTTTTATCCAAAGACGATGGTGACGAACTTGATCCAGGTGTTAACAAAATCGTTAAAGTTTATGTGGCTCAAATCCGCCGTATTCAAGAAGGGGATAAGATCGCCGGACGTCACGGTAACAAAGGTGTTATCGGTCGTGTTTGGCCAGCTTATGACATGCCTCGTACCGAAGACGGTACTCCAGTTGACTTAGTTATGTCTCCAATCTCTGTTATTTCCCGTATGAATTTGGGTCAGATTTTGGAAACTACTTTGGCTTACGCTGGTTCCAAACTTGGAAAAACTTATGCTGTTCCAGTTTTCGAAAAATATCCAGAAACTCAAATTTCTGCTGAACTAGAATCAGCCGGCCTACCCGGAAATTGTAAAATCCAACTTTATGATGGTCGTACTGGTGAAGCCTTCCATCAAAAAACTGTTGTTGGTGTTGGTTACATTATCAAACTTGTTCATATGGTTGACGATAAAGTCCATTCACGTTCTACTGGACCTTACTCATTAGTCACTCAACAGCCTCTCGGCGGTAAAGCTCGTATGGGAGGTCAGCGTTTGGGAGAAATGGAAGTCTGGGCTCTTGAAGCACATCGTGCTGCTCATACTCTTCAAGAAATGTTAACTCTCAAATCTGATGATCTTGAAGGTCGTACTCACGCATTCCAATCCATTATCAAAGGGGAAACTATTCCAGAACCTGCCATCCCAGAGTCTTTCAAAGTTCTTACCAAAGAACTTGCTGGTTTAGCTTTGGATATTTCTCCAGTCGGTGTCAAGCAACCGGTTGAAGACACTTCTTCAGAAGAAGATCTACCTCCGATAGATATTGCCCCCGAGGATATTGGCCCAGAAGTTCCAGTCGAAGAAGAAATCGAGACTGAAGCTGAAGGTTTAACTATTGCCGAAGATTCGGCTCAATTAGAAGATGAATTAAAGGAGGACCAATAATGTTTAAATTTAAAAGCATGATCGATTTTTCCGGTCTACAAATCAAACTCGCTTCTCCGGAAGAAATTCTTAGTTGGTCACACGGTGAAGTTACCAAACCGGAAACCATCAATTATCGTAGCTGGAGACCTGAAAAAGATGGTCTTTTCTGCGAAAAAATCTTTGGACCATCACGTGACTATGAATGTTACTGTGGTAAGTACAAAAAAATTCGTTATAAGGGTGTTATCTGTGATCGCTGTGGTGTTGAAGTCACTACTTCCAAAGTTCGTCGTGAACGTATGGGTCACATTACTTTGGCTGCCCCGGTTACCCATCTTTGGTATCTTCGAAATACTCCGTCACCTATCGGAGTTATTTTAGATGTTCCTCAAAAAGATTTGGAATCTGTTGTTTATTTTTCCAAATATTTAGTAACTTCTGTTGATGATTCCAAGAGAAAAGAAGCCTTAGATAATTTACAAACTAATTCTAAAAAA
>CAZCWF010000011.1:12580-12894 GCA_964502305.1 uncultured Gammaproteobacteria bacterium
ACGTCTCGAACAAATAGATTCTGATACCAAGAAAAATATCGAGCTTAAAACCAAAGACACTGAAGACGAAAAGAAAGAATTAAAAAATAGGATTAAAAACAAAGATCAACTTTTCATTGCTCAAGAAGAACGTGATGTCCGTCTCAAGCAAGATATTCAAAAGATCGAAAATAAAGCTTTAACTGAGAAAAACCGTATTGAGGGTCTAATTAAATATCTCGAAGAAAAAGTGCAAACTCTTGAAGTTTTATCAACCCTCTCAGATGAAGAAAGTTTCTATCTTTCTCAATTTAAAGCTGATATTTTCTTTACCG
>CAZCWF010000012.1:0-12685 GCA_964502305.1 uncultured Gammaproteobacteria bacterium
CACGAATCAACTACATAAGTCTTTATTCCAATTTTAATTCCCGATTTATTTAACCCAGATTTTAAAAATATATCTTTCAATCCTTCCACTCAAGTTTCCAATAAATCAATATTTTTTCTGGAAGTCTCAGCTCTAACTAAAAAATCCCTATCACCAGAATAAAATTCAAACTCAGTAAATTCAATAATAATTTCTTCCTTTTTCTTACTAAATAAATTTGCCGTAAAATCAGCAATTTTATCATTCAAATCCAAATAATTTTCTTTAACCAAATCTCTATATTTCTTCTGAAAACTAACTGTTATTAACGACATGTTAATTAAACTGTCTAATCACTGCCACGACTTTTCCTCTAATTTCCACATCTGTCACATAAATAGGGGACATGGCTGAATTTGCCGGCTGCAATCGAATTCTTGTTGCTTCTTTATAAAATCTTTTCAAAGTAGCAAAACCATTTTTTAAAACCGCCACCACAATATCTCCGTTATAAGCATTTCGTTGTTCTTTTACTACAACATAATCACCATTCAAAATTCCATCGTCAATCATAGAATCTCCTTTAGCTTGAAGTACAAAAGATTTATCACCCGGTTTAATCAAACTACTATTTACCGGTAAAGTTGCATTTGGATCAGTATAAGGTTCAATTGGTTCACCACAAGCAATAAATCCTAAAACTGGCAGCTCTACCATTCCTGCTACAGAGGCAATTTCTTCAGTCTCCTTTTGTAATAACTCAATCCCTCGAACCGCTCCCTTATAACGCCTAATCAAACCTTTCTTTTCTAAAACTGCTAAATGTTCATGGACTGTCGATAATGAAGATAATTTCAAATGTTGAGCAATTTCCGTCAATGTCGGAGCATAGCCATAATCCGTAATATTTTTATCAATATAATCTAAAATTTCCTTTTGTCTTTTGTATAGTACTGTTGCCATAAAACTAATATACCCGAATATTACCCAAAGTCAATAGAACAAAAATTGACAAAAATCTATTTTTTGTTAACATCAAAGACTTTACTAACCAGTAAAGAATTCGGACATTCACAAGGAGGTTTTTGTATGGGAACAACTCGAAGTTTCATTCTTCTCGTGTCGAAAGACATCCACGGAAACGAAACAGGAATCATCTGCGGAAGAAGATTTTTCGAAAGAAAAATCATATCAAAAATGAAAAAATTAAAGGTGCCATATGAGTTGGCATACACTTTAGTTCTTTCAAAACAATACATGTTACCGGTTTTTACCGTCACGACCACCCACAGTCAGAAGAAATCTATCGACAACATAATCAATCAAATTTCCCAAGAATTCAAGAACATTACACTGGTACCTGTCAAGATAGTTACCGACAGGTTGTATCTAAAACACCATATTCCCAAATTGCCCCAATACACCATCCTCAAACTCCTGATGCAAGGCCTAGCACCAATTAAAACCACAAGCGGGGAGCAACTCGTTCTTGCTGAAGTCATATAAGCGTCCGTTCCGGGCAAACACATTTCATATGTCAGTTTGCCCGGACCCCATTTTCTTCCCATGTTATATTAAAATATCTCATGTGGTTTATTGTTTTTCTTTTCTCTCTTTTTCTTTCTCCCGCCAAAATTTTTGCCGCTGACGAATTTTCTGTTTCCCAACAAATCCAATATCAAATCGATGCTTCTGGAAATTCCACTGTCATCCAAGATGTCGAATTAAAAAACAATTTTTCCCAAATCTACCCAAAAGAATATCAAATTACTCTTTCTTCAAATGAAATTACTAACGTCACTGGTAGCGATAGTCAAGGCAACATTATTCAAAACGTCGAGCAACAAGGGGATAATACTGCTATCAATCTCGTTTTTAACCAAGTTAATTTAGGTAAAGACCAAATCACTAAATTCCGTCTCAAATACAGTATCAATTCTTTAGCCACCCAAAAAGGCAATACTTGGGAAATTACTATTCCAGAAAATCAAACTTCTGATAATCAAAGTCAAACCGAAATTACCATTAATTTACCCACATCGTTTGGTAGTTTATCATTCGCCTCAGTTAACCCACAAAATTTAATTTCTCTCAACAATGAAACCCAACTATTTTTTAGTAGTAATCAAAAAAATCAAAAAATTCTTTTGATCTTTGGTGATTACCAACTTTTTGATTTTAAATTTAAATACCTTTTAGAAAACACTGAATCTCAGGTCAAAAAATTTCAAATTGCCATTCCTCCAGAAACCGATTCCCAAAAGATAATTTATTCTACTATCGACCCAACTCCAGAAAATATCACTATTGATAATGACGGTAATTTTTTGGCTGAATACCAACTCAAACCTCAAGAATCACTAGAAATTAATATTTCCGGTCAGGCCAAAATTATTCACCTTAATTCCAACCAAGCCAAAATTAACCCGTCAGATTATCTTCAAAAAGATACTTATTGGGAAATTGACGATCCAGTACTAACCCAAATAGCCCAAACTCTTAAAACCCCAAAAGATATCTACAATTATGTTGTTCAAACATTAACCTACAAAACTACCAATATTGACTCATCTTTTCGCCAAGGAGCCGCCTTCACTATTCAAAATCCAACCCAGGCTCTATGCACTGAATTTACTGACCTTTTTGTCACTCTCGCCCGAATCAAAGGTATCCCAGCTCGTGAGGTTGAGGGTTTCGCTTACAGTAATAATGTCAAGATCAAACCAATCAATACCAATACTGATGTACTTCACGCTTGGCCTCAATATTATGACTCTAACAAACAAGCTTGGATTTCAGTTGATCCAACTTGGGAAAAAACTACCAATGGTGTCGATTATTTCACTGATCTCGATCCAAATCATTTTGCTTTTGTTTTTCATGGCATCAATAGCCAACAACCACTTCCCCCCGGCGGTTATAAAAATAATCAAAATGTAAAAACAGTCTCTGTTGAATTTGCCAAAACCGAAACAATTTTAAACCCAAATCAACTCACCGCTGAGGCCATCCCTACAAAATTATTTCAATTACCTCAAATCAAAATTACTAATCCTAACTTTAGTTCTATTTCCCATCTCCAAATAAATATAAATAATTCCAAATTTGAAAAAGAAATTAATCAAATTCCACCGATATCATCAACTATTGTCTCTTTACCTCAACCATCCTTCTTAAAATCATTTTTACCCCAAAATTACAAAATAAAAGTCACTCTTTCATATGGTAACCAATCAACCAACATCATTGTTACCAACAATAATTATTGGATTAATATCCTTATTTTTATCTCTATAGTTCTGACTTTAGTCGGTTTTGGCGGTATAATTAATAATCATAAGAAAAAACAAAAATGAAAAAGATTCTTCGCTTGACACTACTTTTTTCTTTCTCCTTAGTTTGCGTCAATTTAGTTTGGCATAATCTAAATTTTCAAGTTACACCTTGGACTTATATTAAAACAGCTTTTGTTCTAGCTTTATTTGAAATTATCCTGAAGCCAATTTTAAAAATTATTCTTTTCCCCATCAATCTTTTAACTTTGGGACTTTTTAGGGCTGTTATCGATACTGTCGGGCTTTATTTAGCTGCTTTTATCTTTTCTGATTTTCATGTCGCCAATATTCATTCATCAGCCTGGAATTTCTTTGGTTTAACCATTCCCCAATTTAACTTTTCCGGATTTTGGTCTTTTCTGGTAACATCACTCACTATAGGTTTTTTCTTAAACCTATTTACTATAATTTTAAAAAAACCACATAAAAAATGAAAACTGCACTTGCTATCATCCAAATAATCCTTTCTTTAACTTTAGCTGCTTTAATTTTTCTACAGTCTCACGATGATGCTGAATCCCGAACTAATTTGATGAGTAACAGCGTTCCGGAAAAACGTGGTTGGGAAAAAGTTATTTTTAATTTTACTATTTTTATTATCGTTCTATTTTTAATTTCTTCTATCATTCAAACTCTTATCTAAAGTGTTTACTAAACTTCATTTTAAACTCGAGCTTCTCTGGCTATACGCCAAAAAACATTGGATAATTTCCACTTTAATAATTTTGACTATTACTTCTTCTGTCGTTTTTCGACAAAAAATATTTGATATTTATAATCTTCCTTTCTGGCATCCCCAATATATTGGGCTTGAAGGTCGATACACTATCGATGATTTACCCGAAGATCTTTCTCAAAAAGTTAGTTTAGGTTTAACTGTTCTTAAAGATCACCAAAAACCAGAAATTTCCCCTTTAGTTAAATCTTTAGAAGTAGAAAACGACAACAAAGATTATATTTTTACTCTAAACGACAATCTTTACTGGGCTAGTGGTAAAAAGTTCACCGCCTATGACATCAACTATCAAATCTCTGGTCTGACTATCACTCCACTGTCAAATTATGTAGTTAAAATCAGTTCTGAAACCGAATTTGCTCCGCTTCTTTCATCACTTAGTCAACCATTAATTAAAAATAACTTTGATGGGCTAGGGGATTACTCGGTTGAAAAAATCACTTATCAAGATGGGTACATTAAAACTATTAATCTAAAACCAAAAAATAAAAATCAACATCCAATTAAATATCGTTTTTATTTTAGTCAACAAGATGTCATTAATGGATACAAAATTGGTAACGTTGATACTATCAAAGTAAACTCCTTGCCGTCAGAATTTAACACTTGGAATAAAACTAAAATTACCAAAGAAATCGAGACTAGCGAAAAATATGTTGCGGTGTTCTTTAATACTCAAAAAATAGGTAGTAAACAAATTCGTCAGGCATTAGCTTATGCCACTCCAAAAGGAGATAAAAGCCAACGTTGTCTTGGACCAATTTCTCCAAACTCTTGGGCTTATTATCCTGATGTCAAAGAATATAGTCTCAATAAAACCCGAGCCAAAGAACTTCTTGGAGAAGAAAAAGTTGAAACCATCAACCTTAGTGTTAACGACCGCCAACTTTTACCACTTGCAGAAGAAATAAAAACTGCCTGGCAAGAAACACTCAATATTCCTGTTTCAGTTACTATCGAAAATCAAATTAATTTTGATAGTTATGATACTTTATTGACTTATGGTGCCATCACCGCCGATCCAGACCAATATCTTTTTTGGCATTCGACTCAAACCAACACCAACATCACCAGATTAAACAATGCCAGAATTGACAAACTTCTTGAAGAAGGTCGCCAAACCAACGATCAAATTGAACGAAAAACTATCTACCAAGACTTTCAAACATATCTTTTAGAGGAGTCCCCAGCTATTTTCCTTTACTATCCAACCGTTTATACTATTACTAGAGAAAAATAACTATGTCAGAACGCCAAAAAGACCCTATCGGGACAATTCTACTCACCACCCTTTTTGTCTTACTTGGAATTATGAGCGTCATCTACTATAAAAGTATCGATTGGGATGTTCTTAAAAGGCTTGAAGAAACACCAATCGAACTACCCACACCTATTCCTTCAGAAACTATTCCAGACTCTTCAAATTCAGCTATTCTAGAGCCAACAACTACGACAAAGCAATAATTATAACCCCTACCGTCATCAATATTGCTCCCAATCCCTTTGCTAAAGTAAGCTTTTCCCCTAAAATTAAAGCTGCGAATAAAATTGTTAAGACCAAACTCATTTTATCAATTGGTGCCACTTTACTGGCCTCACCCAATTTCAAAGCATAAAAATAAAATACCCAAGATAATCCAGTAGCTATTGCCGACAAAATTAAAAATATCCAACTATTTTTAGAAATATTAACTATCCCCGGTGTTGCTTTTTGCCAAAATGCAATTCCCCAAGTAATCATCAGTACAAACGAGGTTCTAATTGCTGTCGCCAAATTGCTATTTACATCTTTAATTCCCAATTTAGCCAAAATGGAAGTAATTGCCGCAAATACGGCTGATAAAATTGCTGCTATATACCATTGCATATGTAGATATTATAACCTATCTCTTTTCAATCCTTTCTATTTTGTAATTACACTTTAAAAAATCAATTAAAGCAGACAACTCATCTTCAGTATAACTCTTAAGTTTTTCTCCATTTTTAATACTTTTTTGATAAACATAATTTTGTAAAAAATATTTTTTTGACCCCTCAACTAACCCACAAATTTCTTTTAAATCTTCAGTCTCCACCAAGTTTCTAAAAACCGTCGTTCTAAATTCATAATCAACGTCACTACTTTTTAACAGAAAAATACTCCGTTTAATTTTCTCTTCATCAATTTTAACCTGAGTTATATCATAATATTTTTTAAAACTAGTTTTAATATCCATTGCTACATAATCCACCAATTTTAATTTCAAAATTTTTTCTAAAATCTCTGGACACCAGCCATTTGTATCCAATTTTATTTTTAATTTTGTTTGTCTTAGCCATTTCAAAAAATCAACTAAATCTGTTTGCAAAGTTGGTTCACCACCTGAAATCACCACTGCCTCAATTTTATTTTTTCTCTCCAAAATAAAATCTTTGACTTTACTTTCATTAATCAAATTTTTTGGATCAGTTATCGCCTGATAATTATGACAATAAACACATTTCCAATTACACCCGGAAGTAAATAAAACCGTACTAATACTTCCGGGATAATCAATCAAAGATGTTTTTTGCCACCCAGCAAAATTCATACTTTAAACTTTTTCCTTTCATTAAATTCTGCCAACTTTCCATCATTCCATTGGCTAATCGGCCGCAAATAACCCACCACCCGTGAATAAACTTCGCAAACACTTTTACACTTTGGGCAAGTTCTATGTTCACCCGATAAATAACCATGTTCTGGACATACACTAAAAGTCGGTGTCAAACTAAAGTAGGGGAGTTTATAATTTTCACAAATTTTTCTAACTAAACTCTTTACCACTTCAATATCGGTAATTTTTTCTCCCAAGAAAAAATGAACCACTGTTCCACCGGTATATTTGGTTTGTAAATTATCCTGCAAATCCAAAAGTTCAAAAATATCATCACTAAAATTCACCGGCAAATGGGTAGAATTTGTATAAAAAGGCACCACCCCTTTTTTATACTTTCCCTCATTCGCTACAATAATTTTGGGATATTTCGCTTTATCTTTTTGAGCTAATCTGTAAGAAGTCCCTTCTGCCGGAGTTGCTTCCAAATTATAAATACTATTATCTTCTTTTTGATAAGACAATAATCTTTCTCTCATTGATTCCATTAACTCTTCAGCCAAATCTTTCCCTTCACTAGTGCCAATCCCTTTCCCAATTAAATTAATCAAAGCCTCATTCATCCCCACAATTCCAATTGTTGAAAAATGATTTTTCCAATATTCATTAAATCTTTGTTTAATATTTCTCAAATAAAATTTAGAATAAGGGTACAGATTTTTATCTGTCAGTTGTTCTAATAATTTTCTTTTAATAGTCAAACTTTCTCTCGCTAAATCCATTAAACCAAATAACCTTTCTTTAAAATCTTTTTTATCTTTTACCAAATAACCAATTCGCGGTAAATTAATCGTGACTACTCCAATTGATCCAGTCAAAGGATTTGCTCCAAACAAACCTCCACCTCTGGCTCTCAACTCCCGATTATCAATTCTTAATCGACAACACATTGATCTCACATCATCAGGACTCATATCCGAATTAATAAAATTAGCAAAATAAGGAATTCCATATTTTGCCGTCATCTTCCACAAACCTTCAATATTTTTATCCTCCCAATCAAAACTTTTTGTTATATTGTAAGTTGGAATTGGAAAAGTAAATACTCGACCTCTGGCATCACCTTCTTCATAAATTTCAAACAAAATTTTATTAAACAAATCCATTTCTTTTTGGAAATCACCATATTTTTCTTTTTGAGCTTTTCCTCCAATTATTACCGATTCATCCTTGTAGTGTTTTGGTACATTCAAATCCAAAGTAATATTAGTAAACGGCGTTTGGAAACCAACTCTTGTTGGTACATTCATATTAAACATAAATTCCTGTAGCGCTTGTTTTACTTCCTTAACACTCAAATTATCATATCTAATAAAAGGAGCCAACAAAGTGTCAAAACTTGAAAACGCCTGAGCCCCTGCTGCTTCACCTTGCAAGGTATAAAAGAAATTAACTATTTGTCCTAAAGCAGTCCTAAAATGTTTTGCTGGCGCACTTTCTATTTTTCCTTCAACTCCTTTAAACCCAGTCATTAATAAATCCATCAAATCCCAACCCACACAATAAACCGATAAAGTATTTAAATCATGAATATGGAAATCACCATCCAGGTGAGCTTGCCTAATTTTTTGAGAATAAACCCGATTTAACCAATACATTTTACTCACTTCCGAAGAAATATAATTATTTAACCCCTGCAAAGAAAAAGTCATATTACTGTTCTCTTTTACCTGCCAATCAAGTTTTTTCAAATATTGGTCTACTAAATCATTATTCATTCCCGAAAATATTTCTCTCATTTTTTTATGTTCATCCCGGTAAATTACATACGCTTTAGCTGTCTTTTTATAAACCGATGCTAGTAAAACTTCTTCCACAATATCTTGGATTTCTTCTACTTTTGGGATCTTATTTTTTATCGAATCATTTGCCAACAATAAAACTTTCAAGCTAAATTTTTCTGCAACTTTTTCACCAAACTCTCCAGTTGATTCACCTGCTTTTTGAATTGCTTTTTTGATTTTGCTCGAATCAAATTTGACAATTCTACCGTCTCTTTTTTTTATTTTTTCAAACATATTTTATTAATTTATCCAGTTCTACCAGACTTAAAAATTAATAAAATACATTTAGTCTGGCTCGGACCAAAATTCAGTAGGCCTCTGGCCTAAAATAAACAAGATCGGACTTTAACCGTTGCGGCACAGTTTGGGAATTCCACCCAATTCATTATTTATCTGAATGTAATTACTAGTATATTTTCCCAAACCTATTTCCAACAGGGGATAAAACTACCCAAATATATATCAAAACACTACTAATATAGTTTTAGTATCTATAAAAACACTAGATTTAATATCAAACTAATTTTACTTCCAGTTTTCCGTTCTTTTCATCCACTAAAATTTTTCCACTTTCATCTTCATCCTTATCCAACATTAACATAGCAATTGGGTCTAAAACTTCATTTTGAATCAAGCGTTTCAACGGTCTGGCTCCAAATACCGGATCAAAGCCTTTTTTAGCCAAATATTTTTTTGCTTTTTCATTTACTTCTAAAATTATTTCTTGTTCTTTTAGCCTTTTTACTAATTGCTCTAATTGAATCTCCACTATTTTTTCCAATTGACTTTCTTTCAGTTCATTAAAAATGATTATCTGATCAATTCTGTTTAAAAACTCTGGTTTAAAGAAATGATTTAATTCATCTTTCGGCAAATTCGACGTCATAATAATCACTGTGTTAGTAAAATCCACCGTCTGCCCTTTACCATCAGTCAATCGACCTTCATCAAAAAGTTGTAAAAATACATTAAAAATTTGTTGGTTAGCTTTTTCTATTTCATCCAATAAAACTACTGTATATGGTCGGCGTCGCACCGCTTCAGTCAATTGTCCACCTTCTTCATAACCCACATATCCCGGAGGCGATCCAATTAATCTGGCTACCGTATGAGCTTCGCTATATTCACTCATGTCAATTCTTACCATGGCTTTTTCGTCACTAAAAAGTTGTTCTGCCAAGGCTTTTGCAGTTTCTGTTTTGCCCACCCCAGTTGGCCCTAAAAACAAGAAAGTTGCCATTGGTTTATTTTCCTCACCCAAATGCATCCTGCTTCGACGAATTGCGTTAGCCACTGCTTCCACTGCTTCTCTTTGACCCACCACTCTTTCTTCCAAAAGTGATTCTAGGTTCTTTAATTTATTTTGTTCCGTTTTAAGTAATCTGGTTGCCGGAATTCCTGTCCATCGAGAAACCACTGCCGCAATTTCATTTTCTCCCACCTCTTGTTTAATCACTTTTTCTTCCTCCGGCATTTTATTCCATTCTAGTTCCGCATTTTTTAATTCATCCTCAAGTTTCGGTAATTTCCCATATTTAATTTCCGCCGCTTTATCCAACTCCACATTTCTCTCTGCACCTTCTAACTCTGACTTTAATTTATCTATTTCTGACCTACCATGCTGCAATTTCGACAAAATATCTTTTTGTTTTTCCCATTTAGATTTAATTGTTTTCAAACTTTCTTTATCATCCGCCAAAGTCTTTTTTACCACTTCCAACCGTTCTTCATTATCTTTAGATTTTTCTTTATTTAAAGCTTTTTCCTCAATTTCTAATTGACGAATTTTTCTCTCCAAATTATCTACCTCAGTAGGGGACGACTCCATCTGAATTCTCAAACCCGATGCTGCCTCATCTACTAAATCAATTGCTTTATCCGGCAGAAATCTATCTCGAATAAATCTATCTGACAATTTTGCTGCCGCTACCAAAGCCTTATCGGTAATTTTAATTCCATGATGTAATTCGTATTTTTCCTTAATTCCCCGTAAAATTGAAATAGTATCATCTACTGATGGCTCCGCCACCATCACTGGCTGAAACCGCCTTTCCAAAGCCGAATCTTTTTCAATGTACTTTCTGTATTCATTAATTGTCGTTGCTCCAATCACTCTCAAGGTTCCTCTAGCCAAACCTGGTTTCAACATGTTTGACGCATCCACCGAACCTTCGCCTCCGCCAGCACCAACAATTGTATGCAACTCATCAATAAACAAAATCACCTGACCTTCCGATTTCACTACCTCATCAATTACTGTCTTTACCCTCTCTTCAAATTCACCTCTGAATTTTGCTCCAGCCAAAAGTGAACTCATTTCCAAACTCAAAATTTTCTTACCTTTCAAACTTTCCGGAACATCACCAGCTACAATTCTGTTGGCCAATCCTTCCACAATTGCCGTCTTACCCACACCAGGATCTCCCACCAAGACTGGATTATTTTTAGTTCTTCGGCTCAACACTTGCATCACCCGTCTAATTTCGTTCTCTCGACCAATCACCGGATCAACTTTCCCTCTTGCTGCAATTTCCGTCAAATCAGTTGTATATTTTTTCAAAGCTTGATAATTTGAATCTTGGTTTTCTGTTTCCACTTTTTTATCCTCTCTCATAGAATCTATTTGATTTTTAATTTCATTAATATTAAAAAGCTTTTTTAAATTTTCATTACCTGATTCCATCAAACCCCACAAAAGCATTTCTTGCGGCACATAACTGTCACCTCGTTTTTGACTTTCACCAACAGCTGATTTCAAAACTTGCCGTAGCTGAACCGACGGTCGCGGTTGTGAACCATCACCCTGAACTACAGGTAAACCATTCAATCTTCCCAAAATTTGCATTTCCAAACTATCTCCAAACAAGTCTTTTGCCGAACCATTAGTTTTTATCAATCCAAACAACAAATGCCAATCTTCCACCTCCGGATTATTTCGCATTTCTGCTTCTCGAAACGCCAAAGCGATTGTCTCTTCTGCCAGTTGAGTAAATTGTGGTTGTTGATTCATACATTAATAATAAAACTCTTAGCAATCTATGTCAACAACTGCTAATAGGTTATTATTAAAACCTCTTTGCCAAATCAACCAACTCTTTAAAATTATCCTGACTAAAATGACCTCTATTTTCAAAATTAATTAACTCTGCTTTAGACAAAACTTTTTTATACTTCAAAACTTCTTCATACCCAACTACATTATCATCTCTACTTTGTATCAAAAAAATCTTATCGCTTTGTTTTTCCATTAAACTCAAATCAGATCCTAAAATAAAATCTCCCAAAGATTCTTCTACATTAGCTCCATCAAACGGTGCCGCTACTAGAATTAGGCTCTTAATCTTTTTGTTAATTTCATTTTCTGACAAATATTTTACCAAAAATATTCCACCCAAAGAATGGCCAATTAAAATAATCTCTTCATCCAAATAGGGAAGCAATTTATTAAAATAAATCGCCCATTCCAAATATTTTGAATTATCTTTATTCGGCATTTCCGCCAAAATTACATCATAATTTTCTCCTAAATCTTTCTGCAAATTTCGTTTCCAACCAACCCGCGATCTTAACCAATCCAGTTCGATTTCTGACGATTTTAAATATTCCAAAAAATCATCATAATTCTCAAACGCCGTCCCGCCATGAACCACAACCACTTGTTGTTTCATATACTATATTTTACCAAACCAAAAACTCTAAATTTTCAAAAATGATATTATCAACTTATGATTGAAGAAAGACACCATGTATTTGCCGCCGTCTATTTATTTCTCAAAAAAGATAACAAAGTCCTTTTACAAAAACGAGCTAATGGCTGGATGGATGGATTCTACAGTCTACCTGCAGGCCAAATAGATGGTGAAGAAACCATAAAAACAGCCATGAGCCGAGAAACTCTTGAGGAAACCGGACTAATTATAGAAGAAAATAATTTGAAAGTTGTTCATGTGATGCACCGATTAGCCGACAAAGAATATATTGACTTTTTCTTAACCACAGAAAAATGGAAGGGTATTCCAACAATAAAAGAACCAGAGAAATGTTCTGAACTAAAATGGTTTGATCTTAATCAACTACCTGACAATATAATTCCAAATGTCAGACACTTTCTCAAAGAAATATCTCAAAACAAAACCTTTTCAGAATTAGACAAATAATCAATTTTGTTGCCCTGCATGGATTCGAACCACAATACTCAGCTCCAAAGGCTGATGT
>CAZCWF010000013.1:0-651 GCA_964502305.1 uncultured Gammaproteobacteria bacterium
AAATCTTTCTCCGAGTGACGGTCACAAAGCTGGGGCTCAAAATTTAGAAAAAATTGTTGATCATTGTAAAGAACTAGGAATTTCTAATCTCACTGTTTATGCCTTGTCTACCGAAAATTGGCGCAAACGATCTGCTCAGGAAGTCAAAGGTATCTTTGATTTACTTCTTAAAATTGTCAAAGAAAAAAAAGAAGAATATAGAAAATCTGGTATAAAATTTTTTGTTTTAGGTAATTTTCAAGCTTTTCCTCTTAAAGTCCGAAAGGCTATCAAAAAAATTGTCGATATGATTCTTGACCAAGAACGCCTCAAATTCAATGTTGCTCTTAATTATGGTGGTCGTGACGAGATCGTTACCGCTATTAAAAATATTATCAAAGATGGTGTTAAGCCTTCCAAAATTAACGAAGAGTTAGTTTCTAATTATCTTTACACCAATGGTCAACCTGATCCTGATTTAGTTATTCGTCCAGGAGGAGAATACCGTCTCTCCAACTTTCTTTTGTGGCAAACTTCTTATGCCGAACTTTATTTCACTGACATCCTTTGGCCTGATTTCACTCCCAAAAAACTTGACCAAGCTATCATTTGGTATCAACAACGCCACCGTCGAATGGGAAAATAATTCTAAAAAAGAGAGTCACCTTGGCC
>CAZCWF010000013.1:661-11552 GCA_964502305.1 uncultured Gammaproteobacteria bacterium
TTTTTCCATAACCAGCTTTAATCTTGTCAGGGTTCCCGGCCGAAGTCATTAAGCTAAACCCACCAGTAATTAATAAAAGCAACAATACTAGTCCAGCCATTACATAAATATAAGGCAATAAATCACTCAAAATTTCACCAACTGTATACTGGCTTCCTAAAATATCCTTATATTTAAAATCAACATTATCATAAGTTGGAATTATTGCATCCTCCGCGTAAACAGGTTTAATTAAATTTAATATCATATCTATGACAACCCTGGTATCTGCAAAATATTAACAAATATCAATCTGAATAAGAATATCGCAAATATAGATACTAATAAGCCTATTATAGCTGAAGATATTACACTTTTTGCCTCAATAAATTTCTTTTCATCACCACTCGAAGTCGCCATCATAATAAAGCCTAAAACCATTCTTAAAAATGAAATTCCGCCAGCAATCCCAAACAAAATTGGCAAAAGTTTGTTTGCTAATCCACTAGCTGTTATTGGTATACACCCAAACGCAGTCCAAACCCCAGTATCACTATCACACATAAATCCAGTATCAGTCGAAATGGTTATTGTTGTTGTTACTATGGATTGATCAACTCCAGTAGTATCATCTGGTTTCATACACCCAACCGTGTTTCCGTCAGTTCCACATTGTGTTCTCCCGTCAGTATTATTAGTACATATTGTACTTGGTTGATAATATTCACTCGTTCCGTCACAAACATAAAGCTGAGTCTTATCAGAACTACAAACTTTACCACCCTTTGTCTGAGTTATTCTCGAAGAATCAACTCCATTTTCACTAATTTTTGTACAAACTTTATCATAAACTATTGATCCATCTGGATTTTTTGTTACTTCAAGACAATCAGGCCCTGTTGCATTTTGTATACAACTATAACAATTTTTTCCATTAAATCTATCATAATCACTGAACTTAATTTCATAATCCCATTTACTCTTTGAACTACACCTATACAATTTACCATTTTTGCATCCAATTTCCCCCGCTTTTACATTTAATCCATTATCACTTGTACACCCTGGTTCGCATACCGCAAACCAACCTGTACTAAGAAAAGAATCTCCATTAGAATGATTTATACATGTCTCATTCGATTTACATGTCTCTGGAGACTCAAAAGTAGCAGTTTCTTCATTGCAAGTTTTTTTTACATTACCAAAACAAACCGACTGCCCATTATTAAATTTAGTCGGATTATCAAAACTTACAAGATTATTTTCTGGTCGAGTATCTAATCTCCAATCTTGATAGTAATTTCCACCACCAGTATAAAGACATTTACCTGGGCTAATACAAGACGCCATTGGGTTACTTCCACTGCCAGTCTCAGTGCAATTACTATCACAAGCAATTTCAGATAAACTTCCATTTTCATTACAAACAGTCTTCATGTATTTAACGTCTTCCGAATTTTGATCATAAGGGTATACCCCTTCAACAGGATTGCAAAATGAAGCAGTAGTTCCAATTTCAAAACTAGTAGTGCTCCTACTCACAATAGTAGCCCATTGTGTAGTTGACCATTTTTGTGGATTTGGTTGATTTGTCTGAACAATATTCCGATAAGCTGTACAATTAGCAAAAATACCATCACAACAAACACTCCAGCAACTCAAAAAAACTAGAACAAAATAAACCCACTTTTTCATACCCTCATTTTATCAAATGTTACACTTATTTAGTGCATTTCAATTTCAAGAAAATTCTATTTCTAGTTTTATTTTTATTCCTATTTTTAGCTCTCCCTTTTCAAGGGAGAGTGTCCGTAGGACGAGTGGGTTTTGTTGCTTTCGCTAGTATTGACGATGATATTGCCTCTATTACCAAACAAATTGCTGATCTTGAAGCTGCCATCGCTCCTCTCAAAACCGAGTCTACTGACCTTACCAAAAAAATTTCCTCTGCCAAATCTCAAATTTCCAGTATTGAATCCAAAGTTTCCCAACTTAACGATGAGTTAACCAAAAAAGAATCCGAGTTAGATAATCAAAAAGAGTTACTAGGGGAGCGAGTCAAACGTTATTACATCAACACTAAAAAATTTAACCCTCTTATGATTTTTCTTTCCTCTCAAGAAGGAAGTTCTTTGCTCCAGCAATATACCTGGTATCAATCAATTATTGGTCAAGATAAAGAAACTATTACTCAATATACTACCGATATTTCCAACTTGAATAACAATAAAACCAAACTTGAAACTCAAAAAACAAATTTAGCTAAAGTTAAAAAAGATTTAGAAACTCGTTTTAGCTTCTTAAGCGGGGAAATTACCAAAGCAGAAACTTACAAAGCCGAACTTTCTGCCAAGCAACAATCTTTAATTGCCGAAAAAACTGCTATGTTTAACACCTCTGTCGGTGATGTTTCCTCTTCTGATGATCCTGCCTCCAGAGCCGACTACAACCCTGGCTTTTCACCTGCTTTTGCTCTTTTCTCCTTTGGCGCTCCTCATCGTAAGGGTATGTCTCAGTATGGTGCTTATGGACGAGCCAAATCAGGCCAAAATTATGAAGCTATTCTCAAGGCTTATTACGGTGGTATCCGTATTGAAACTGTCGATACTAGCGGTTCCATTAGCACTTCAGTCGGCAGTCTGCCATTTGAAGACAATTATCTAGTTGGTATTGCCGAAATGCCAGCCAGTTGGGGAGATAATGGTGGTTACGAAGCTCTCAAAGCTCAAGCTATTGCTGCTCGGACTTATGCTTTAGCCTATACTGACAATCGTAGCAAATCTATTTGTACTACTGAATCTTGCCAAGTTTATAGCACTAATCGTCTTAATTCTCCTGGTCGTTGGAAGCAGGCTGTTGAAGATACTCGTGGCATGGTCATCAAAAGTAATTCCACCGGAAACATTTTTTCTACCATGTATGCTTCTACCTCAGGTGGCGCCACTTTATCTTATTCTTCATTAGGTCACTCGACTCCTCAAATTTGGGATACTTCTTGTGGCAATCAATCCTGCTGGCCCAATGATTCCTATGAAAAAATTTCTGGTTCCCCATGGTATTACAAAGGTTGGTACAAAACCCGTAGCAATAATGCCTATGGTCGAGCTCATCCTTGGTTAAATTCCGAAGAATTTTCCGATATCGTTAACGCCGCCATTTATTACGATAAAACCGGTGATTCCAGTCATTTATCTCAAGTCCAAGATTGTATTGGCTCTTGTGATGGTAATGCTTGGTCAAAAGATGAACTTAAACGTCAAGTCAGTGACAAAGGTGGTCCTGTTTCTTCTGTCAGTTCTGTTTCAGTTGATTATTCCACTGGCGGTGTCACCAAAAATGTTCGAGTTTCTACTGACAAAGGTGATTTCACCTTCTCTGCTTCCACCTTCAAAACAGTTTTCAACCTTCGTGCTCCTGGAGCCATTGTTATCAAGTCCGATTTGTTTAACATTGAAAAAAAATAATTATTTTGTTTTTAAGTTCCCCTTTCTTCAAAGGGGAAAGCCGCGAAGCGGAAGGGGATTTTGAATGATCTTAATTTATGCCTTTTCTAATCAATGGGGCACCAACATTTCTCACCGAACTCTTCTCGAATTACAAAAAATCTATCAAAATCTCCCAATTGAATTCCGCCTTATCTATTTTCACCCCAAAACTTTTTTCCAAAAATATATTGCTCGAAATCAATATGATCTAATTATTGGTCTTGGTGATATGTATGGCGATTTTTCTAAAATTCGTATCGAAACCCAAGCTAAAAATGCTTACAACAACCAGCCGATTTATCCTTTTTCTCCCATTCTTTTAGATCTTAGTCTCCCCAATTTAGACAATTTTGATTCAAACTATTTTGCTATTAGTTCACATATGGGTAGTTACAACTGTAATTGGATGGCTTATTCCACTCAGCTTCATATTGACCAAAAACATCTTGACACCAAACAAATTTTTCTCCATTTACCCAAAAAATCAAATGCTTCCTTTATCGCCACCCAAATAAAAACCCTCTTGACTTATAACCATTTAATTTGATACATATTTAATATATATTTATACATATCCAATATATCTAAAATTTTCTCCTATTTTCTGGATAGCCGATAAATTTAATCTTTGATAAAATAAACTATGATCAGATCAAAAGATTTGGACACTATTGCTCCAGACGATCCAATCGTTTCATCACCTCAAAAAGAGTCTAAGTCTACAAAGATTTCTACTAAAAAAGTTGACCATAAACCATCTGCTTCTACTTCTCAACCTGATTCGACCAAAGAAGAGTTTAATCAAAAGATTTACGATATTTTGGGCCATACCAAACATCCTTTTTCTTCATTTTTAGTTCGACCAAAAATAGTATCGTTCCCTGAAAGAAATGATAACGAAGAAATCTACCTGGCTGTTAGATCGCACTGGTTAGTTAATATTAATTGGATAATCACTGCTATTTTAATGCTCTTTATCCCACTATTATTTCGTTATTTTGACTTTCTAAATTTCTTTCCAGCCCAATACCGCTTTTCCGCTGTTTTGTTTTGGTACCTTTTCACTTTTATCTTCGCTTTTGAAAAATTCCTTAGTTGGTACTTTGATCTTTTTTTGGTTACTAACCAACGAGTCGTTGATATCGATTTTAATAATCTTTTAAACAAACATTTTGCTGAAGCTGACTTATCCATGATTCAAGATGTCTCTTCTTCTGTCAAAGGAATTATGGGGACTTTCTTTAATTATGGCGATGTCCTTATTCAAACTGCTTCAGAAATTAATCAAATTAACTTTGAAAAAGTTCCTAGCCCTAACAAAATTATTAAACTCTTAAAAGAACTTCGCGATTTAGGAGAGTCCACAGGAGGTCGATGTGCTTAATGGTTTTGACTTATCAAATTTCGATTCCTATTTTTTAGTTCTTACCAAAATATTTTTTGTTAGTCTCTCTGTTTTGTATCTAATTTTTTCTCTCATCGTTGTCAAACAGGTGACTTCCATGTCCAAAAATATTACCGATAAATTTAATTTTGTTTTAATCTTCTTTTCATTTGTCCATTTGATTTTTGTCATTGTCCTGTTTCTCAGCATGTTGGCTCTGTAGTATCATTAATTAATGCATTTTAATTGCCGGTCTTTCATTGGTAAGGATAATTCCCAATTTTGGTCTCAAACTTGGGAAAATGAACCAGACTTATTTCCTAATTGTCATCTTTTTGGTCTGATTAATATCCGCCATCAAAATTCTGAATCAGATCTAAAAATTACTGGCCGAGAATTAATCGATCAAATTAACCAAATTTTCTTTTCCCAAGAAACTCCCGACATCAATCAAAAAATTTCCCAAACAATAGATAAAATTAGTCAAAATGAGGCTTTTTCTCAATTCAAAATTGACTTGGCAATTTTAGTTGTTAACAACAATAATTGTTATATTGGTATTTACGGTAAAACTCAAGTAATTCTCCAACGAGGTTCTCAGATTAGTCAATTAATTTCCGGCTTTCCAGATCAGTTTTTTCAAATTTCTGGCCAAGTTAATAATAATGACCGACTCATTCTTGCCACTGTCGATTTTGTTGACCAATTTACTTGGGAAAATATTAAAAACATTATCACTGAATCAAAAATTCAAAATATCGAAGAATCAATTTTGTCTCAACTTTATTCTTTAGAAAATCAAGATAATTTGTCTTCCTTCCTTATTGAAACTCATTCTGAGTCTGACCAAGTTACTCCTAGTTCTACAATTTCTCCTCCAGAAATTTCTCCAGCCCCTCAAGACTTATCTCCGCCGCCATCTCCTCAATCAGTTAACCCACCACCAATTTCTCCTCAGCCAGAAATTTATGTTAGAAATAAATTCAAATTTAAAATTGGCAATCATAAAAAAATTCAATTAATCATCGCCTTACTTCTTTTAGCTGGACTTTTAGTCAGTATTTATCTGGGTTATCAAAAAAACCAAACCCAAAAAGCTGAATCTAATTTTCAAAATCTAAAATCTGAATTAGAAACAAAACTAAACAATATTTCTGTTGTTAAAAACCTTAATATCGAAACTGCTTATCAATCAGCCAAAGAAGCCCAAGAAATTATTGATCAAATGATCAATCTTAATGTCCACTCCAATGAAGTCGATCAATACAAATCTCAGGTTGATTTAATCCTTTCCCAAAGCGGCGATAGTCAATCTTTCAAACCAGAGTCTGTCTACGATACTTCTCTCATTATTAGTCATCCAAGTTTTTCCAAATTAGTTTTTTCCAAATCCACTCTTTATCTTCTCGACACCCAAAATGGTCGTATTGACAGTCTCATTCCTCAAGAAAAATCTACCAAAAACTTAGTTATCTCTGACCAAGTTAAATCCGGTATCAAAATTTTGATTGATAACAACGACATTTATTTACTTTCATCCAATCAAGTTAGTCTTTTTGATAAAAATCAATTAACTTCCAAAATTGATCTTACCTCTACCTCCGTTAGTTTAACTGATGCTCATTTTTGGAATGGATCATTTTATTTACTTGATCGAAGTAACCAATCAATTTGGAAATTTACTCCTAACTCTTCCGGCTTTTCTTCCCCTCAACCGTGGTTAAAAAATGATGCCAAACTCGAACTCGGTTCTGTCTCTTTAACTATTGATAGTCAAGTTTGGATCCTAACTGAATCTGGTCAGATTTATCTTTATACCAGCGGGATTAAAGATAAGTTTACCCAAAGCCAAGAAATAAATTTTACTAAAACTTCTAATCTGATTACCGATGCTGACAGCGATTATTTAATTTTTACCGATAATTCAAAACTTATTTATGTCTACAAAAAAACTGGTGAATTTGCCTTTAAATTTAATTTAGGCGATCTCGAAGTCTTGGATATTGCCTATGATTCCGATAGCAAGATAATTTATTTCCTCGCCTCCGATCAAAAAATTTACAAAATCAGTTTATAAAATAATGTCTAAAAAAATAAAATATTTTTTACTAATCCTGCTTATATCTCTATCTATTTATTTGTTTGGTGTCTTACTAAGAAAATATCAACCTGCAGCACTTTGTTCTATCGGTGGTGGCAAATACTATAATCCTGAAAATCATCAATGTGAATTAGATCATCTCTCCAATAGTACCCGAAGACTATTTTTAGTCTGTGCTTTAACTGGCAGTAAATACTATGGATCTCACGAATCATTCCTTTGTCCAGAGATTAGTAATGCAGATGTCTGCATATCTAGCCATGGACCAGGTTGTGAATTTTAAAATTAAACCCTCAGCCCGCCTTGGGCGGGCTATAGAAATTTTCCCCTTGCCCTGTCAAGGGAAAGGGTAGGGTTAGGGTTTTTCTGCTAAACTACACCTATGCGTTACTTCAACAAAGATTCTCGCGATTATCAATTTATTCAAAAATTTGAAGCAGGGCTAGCCTTAACTGGCGCTGATGCCAAATCTTTGCGTGTCCAAACACCCCAGTTCATTGGTTCTAAAGTGGAAGTTATTAATGGTCAACCAATTCTTTTTAATTTAAAAATCCCCGTTTATAAGTACTCTCAAAATACCGAAACCGACAAAACCCTTGAACGTAATCTTTTATTATCCGAAAAAGAAATTGCCAAACTTATTTCTCTTCGTCATCAAAAATACATGATTATTCCCATTGCCATTTATCTCAAAGGTAAGTGGTTTAAAGTGGAAATCGGTGTCGGTCACAAAATGCGTAAATATGAAAAACGTGCCAAAATCAAAGATCGCGAAATCCAAAAAACCTTAAGATAAATGTATACTTATCTTAATGTCTCTCAAGGTAAAAAAAGATCAGTTCTCTTATTCAAAAGATATTATTGAAAGGCAAATCTTAAATACCCTCGATTTTCTTTTTACTGATAATCAAATTACTGAAACAGAAGTTATTCAAATTTCCCGTTACGTTCTCAAAAATATTGATTCTGCCGATTCCACTCCTAATCTTTTTAAACAAATCCGTCAATTCGTGAATCAATACCCCCTTTTTAAGGACAACCTCCAAAAAACTATTACCGCTTTAAACAAATCGTATGGCAATTGATAGTTCTGGTAGTCAGCTTAAGCCAGTCGAACACAAATCCCTTTCAGAAAAAATTGGTGACAAGATGAGATCAATTTTTACTCACCGTAGTCACCAATCTCCTCAAGAAACTCTCCAAGCTTTAGCCTCATTAGACACACCATCAGAAGCTTCCATTACTCTGATTTCAGAAACTATTTCAGACATACAAGATAAACCAATAATATTGTCAGAGAATGTTCCTCTTTCACAAGAAGATAAGTCGGAAATAGATAATTTAACAAAAAGCATCAAAGAGCTTGCCCCTCAAAACCCGTCTCAGCCAGAATCCACTTCTGAAGTTGTTAACTCTCCCGAAAGAACCCTCTTTCCTGACCGCCCTAGTTTAGATGAATTAATTGCTCAAGACCCAAATCGAAAAACCAAAGTGCCAGTTTTAACTCGTCTAAAAGACATTCAAACTCTCAAAAAATCTGGTGTTTCCGATCCTTCCAAAATTTACGACGATCTAGTCAAAAAAGGTGTTCCTCGAGGCCTGATTTTAGAAACCAAAGGCCAAATCGTCGACTATGGTCAGTACGGCCTCTATATGAAACATTACGCTTCTTATGAAGATGAACTTAAAACTAAAGAAGGGAGACAAATCCGTCGGGAAGATATTAATAAATTACAACAAGACAGAAAAATTATAGACGCCAATCAAGTCTATGACGGTTTACGCTCTCGAGGTATAACTCGAGATCAAATTATGCAAAATGACGATAAAGTTTCAAGTAAACTGATTAACAATAAATGGATCGAATCTTTCACACATATTGATTTTTCTTTAATTAAAGGAATTGATCGCCTTGATTCTATCGAACAATTTGACCCAAAATCTTTCGATTCAGATTACACATTCAATAATTTGTTGATTAATACCTGGTCTTTTAGTTTTCTCTCCGATTCTGTTTTTTTAGAAACTAAAAATAAATTAAATCAATATACTTTTTTACCCAAAGATAATCTTGGTTCATACTTTTCACAAACTAGTGGTCTTACTCCAGAAACTCTTACCGCATTAGATTTTTTTAAAAATAATTTTTTTTCTAATACTCAAAACAAAGATCTATTAAGCGCTGTCCAAAACAAATCAGATTATCACTACGACCGTCCTGATTTTGCCATTTTTGCCAATAGTAAGAATGAATATAGGGACCTTTTCCCATTAATTAGTACTATTGCCAGATCAGATATTAACAACCAAGAAAGAATCGAGTTACCACCAGAAATTTTATCTTTTGCTAGAGAAGAAGAGGTAGGTAAAATAAACTGTTTTTTAAATCTCACCGATCGTCAACAACAAATATTTTTTTGTGAAAATATTGTTGATTTTTATCCTCGTGAAAGTTTTATAAAAAAATATTTTGATGAAAATCACCAACCAAATTTAGAATTTTACAAATATTATCTTAGCCGGTCTGAAACCGTTTCCCAAAAAGTTACTATTCCTAAAAATTTATTAGATTCCATTTCAGATCAATCTACTAAGGATTTTTATCAATTTATATCAGATATTTCTGATGGGCAAATTCAACATTATATTCTTGCTTTTATAGACAAAACAAGTAGAAATCCAGATTCATTTTTTTATGAAGGTAAATTGACCTATCAACCACAATACTTGTTTAGAGATATCCTTTTACAAAAAAATATTATTAATAACCCTCTTAAAATAGAACAAATTAAGGATCTTGTCACTTCAGAATCAGATCAAAGAGACATATTAGTAGGTTCAACAATTTCAGATCATAATGCTAGAAGTTTTTTCCTAGGTCAATATCCAGAAGAAAGAGAAAAATTTTTAGACGGAGATGGTAATTTAAATTCATATTTTTACGAACAATATATTATTTGTAACTCTAATTTCGGTATCTCCAACAATGGCTTTCTTCGATTTCAATTAACCCCAGAAAAATTAGCCACCTTTTCTCCAGAAGACCAGAAATTTTGGCAAAATATTTTATCTATCCCAAACCCCGACTTTAATGTCCTTAGTTTTTTCACTCAAAATAAAGACAAGAATTCTCTTTATTTCAGCCAAGATCATAAGTTTACCTCACAACTTTTAGAAGACCTACTTAAAAGTAGTTATCCTCTTCAAAAATCCTATCTTGACCTTATTTCATCTAACCTTAATCCAGAAACTATCTCTACTTTTTCTCCAAAAGATCAGGAATTTTGGTATGGTGTTACAAACTTAAAGGGAAATCACTCTATCGATTATTACAATTTAGTTAATTTTCTTATTCCCAATAAAGAAAATATTTCACAGTATTTTAATAACGATCATCAGCCCAGCAAGAAACTTATCCAAATTGCTATCAATGATTTAAAAGCAGATTTTAGATTCATCAAAGACATGGTTAGTCCTGAAGTTATTAACGACCCCGACTTTAGCGACAAAATTTTTTTTAGTCTTCTTTCTAAAATAGATAGTCCAGAAACCTATCGTTTCTTCATCGAATCAAGTAGTTCTATCAGTCAAAAAATTATTTCTTCACCAAATCCAGAAAATTACCTAGAGCAATATCTTTCTGTCATTGATCAAATTAATTCCTCTCCAGCGAAGGAAATTTTAAAAATTAAAAACCAATTATTCATTGAAATTCTTAACACCTCTAATCCGTTAGAAACATATCAAAAAATCTCAGATATTTTTATCAAAAACAATTTGCCTATGGTTGGCAAAATTTATCGCGTTTTTGATGCTCTCTACCCGTCAACAAAAGTTAAAGAAGTTTTATCTAATCCCAAACTTAGTCGCGTTCTTATCAATAGTCGTTCTTCTCATCTCCGTCAAAGTATCATTTTTAATGACCTTCTTAAGGTGAATCTC
>CAZCWF010000014.1:0-11321 GCA_964502305.1 uncultured Gammaproteobacteria bacterium
TCAAAAACGTTTTAACTCAAACCTCAGAAGAACTAGTTTTAAACACACCAATTCCAACTGATACTCCTGTCTTATCTCAACTTAGCAATACTCCAGCTCAAACTCCAGTTCCTGCTAAATCTTCTGATTCTATTACTACTACTCAACCAACAAATACACCTACACTAACTAATACTCCTACCTTAACACCAACTAAAACACCGACACCTACAATTACTAATACTCCAACCAAGATCCCAGCTAGTACTCAAACTCCTACTAAGGCACCAACGTCTACGCCAACAGAAACAACCACTTTGTTAACTGGTTCTGCTGCATCAAGTAATTCATCTTTATGTCAGAATCAAAACGGTATTTGTGCTACTTACAGCCAAACTTTGACCGACGATACCGAATGTCAAGTTTTGGGATATTCTGATACAGGTGTTATTTCAACCGGTATTTGTAGTGGTGATTCAAAAACTTTTTGTTGTGCTGGTATTGTCCAACCAACAATAACCACAACACCCACCTTAACTACTTCTAACCCTGGAATTACTTATCCTCCTATAGTCCCTAGTTCATATTCTAACCGTGGGTTAACTGATAGTCTCAAGGTTTGGCGAGTCAAAAAAAGTAATTACAGTTTAGTCTATGTTTGGGCCAAAGAGCCTTACAAACAATTACACACATATTCTTCATCAAGTTACGGCAAAGACTACGATAGTATTGCTAATATTATGAATAAAGCCTTAAAAAAAGTCATCGACCCCAACAAACTAACCCTCGCTTTAAATCTTTCGGCTAGTGTTTTTTACACTGGTGTTAAAGATATTAGCTTTAATAAATACACTAGTAATGGATTAATTATTGAAGAGGGTAAAATTCTTCGTGATGATGTCAGTAGTAAAAAAAAGAGATCTTTGTTTGCTGCAATTGATAATCAAAATAATTTGAATTATTACTATGATTCAAAAGGTTTAGATCAAGCCACTCGAGAAGCAACTTATCAATCAGTCAAAAACAGTGGGGCTTTAAATATTATCAGAGTTATGGATAATGGAGTTTTAGTTAAAGATGGAAAGATTAACACTACTAGCACTAGCGCTGATAGCTACCAAGGATTTTGCCAATTAAATAAAAATAATTTTGTTTATTTTGTTATTCCTGACGGAGAAATTGTCTCCCTCAAAAGCTTAGCTACTATTCTTAAAAATCTTGGTTGTAAAGATGCTTATAGATTAGATGGCGGAGGATCAACTGCTCTGTGGTTTAAACCTGCCGGGAAAACTGAATGGACTCATCTGATTGGTAACGGTTCTCGTAATAAAATGTGGAATATTTTTTATTGGACTGAATTATAAGATTTCTGTATTTTTAATTAAATTTCTGGTATAATTCCAACTATAATAATTTTGTAGTGTTAAAAACTTTGGGGCTGGTACAGCCCCTTTTTTAATCAACACAAAGGAGAAAATATGGATTTAAAAAGACTACCAAAAACAGAATTTGCCGCAGCTGTGGCTCAAATTGCTGGTGAGAGAAATATTGATGTCCAATCTATTTTAGATTCAATCGAACTTGGATTAATTTCTGCTTATAAACGTGATCAAAAAGAACATGGAGTAGAAATCTCCGAAGAATTAGAATTTAAAGTCGAGCTTTCTCCTGAAAGTGGTTCTTTTAAAGTTCTCCAAGTCGATGGTGACAAAGAAAATGATGTCACTCCTCCAGGATTTGGTCGTATTGCCGCTCAAACAGCTAAACAAGTTATTGACCAAAAAATTCACGAAGCCGAAAAAGAAATAGTTATTAGTGAATTCCAAAAGAAAATTGGTGCTTTAATTGCCGGCGTAGTTCTTCGCTCTGATCCTTACAAAATGGTTGTTAGTATCGGAAAAACTGAAGGAATCTGTCCAAAAGACGAACAAATCAAAGGTGAATCAATCCAATTAGGTTCTCGCAAATGGTTTTTACTCAAATCTATTTATAAAGACGATGAAACTGGTAAAAGCGAAATCGTTTTATCTCGTCGTGATCCAGAATTTATTAAACAACTTTTTGTCCGTGAAGTTCCCGAAGTTGGTAATAAATCAGTTGTCATTGAAAAAATTGCTCGTTCTGCTGGTGAAAGAACCAAAATTGCCGTTTCTTCTAACCAAGCTGGTGTTGATCCAGTTGGCTCTTGTATCGGCCAAAAAGGTTCTCGTATCCAAGCTATTTTAAATGAACTTCCATCAAGTGAAAAAGTTGATGTAGTTCCTTTTTCCAAAGATATTACCCAGTTTATTATTCAGGCTTTATCTCCGGCTCAAGATGTCAAAGTCGTTTCAGTTGATCGTGCTTTAGCTACTGTTTCTGTCCCCGAAAATCAATTAGCCTTAGCTATTGGTGGCGGTGGTGAAAACGTCAAATTGGCTGGTCAACTCGTTGGACTAGAGATAAAAATAACCCAAAACTAGGAATAAATTCATAGTCCCTGGTTTTTAAAAATATGACGCAAAATAAACCTACGGGGTTTCGCCCGCCGATTGTAACTGTGATGGGTCACGTTGACCATGGAAAAACTAGCCTTTTAGACAAAATCCGTTCTACTGATGTTGTCCGACGTGAATCTGGTGGAATTACTCAACATATTGGTGCATATCAAGTCCAAGATATTACTTTTATTGATACTCCTGGTCATGCTGCTTTTTGCGACATGCGTTCTCGCGGTGCTCAAGTTACCGATATTATCGTTCTAGTTATTGCTGCTACTGAAGGTATCATGCCTCAAACCAAAGAATGTATTGAATATATTAAAAAATCCGATATCCCTGTCATCGTTGCCATGAATAAAATGGATCTTGATGGTGCTTCTCCGGAAAAAATCAAAGGTCAGTTAGTTGAAGCTGGCTTTACTCCCGAAGAATATGGTGGTCAAACTGCCGTCGTTCCTGTCTCAGCTAAAACTGGTCAAGGAATCGATCAACTTTTAGATCTTATCAAACTCAACGCCGAAATCATGGAACTCAAATATGAACCTGATTTACCTCTCAAAGCTTTCATTATCGAATCAAAATTAGATAAATCTCGTGGCCCAGTTGCTTCATTAATTGTCCAAGAAGGAACTCTCAACCTAGGTGACACCATTTATGCCGATAGTATTTCCTGTAAAGTTAAAGCCATTGTTGACGATAAGGGTGCTAACGTAAAATCAGCCGGGCCTAGCACTCCTGTTGAAATTCTTGGTTGGCAACAAGTTCCTTGTGTTGGTAGTACTGTTACTCCAGAAAAACACGAAGCTACTATTACCGAATGTAAGGTTAAGTATGAATACGATGAAGAAAATCCCAAACTAAAAATTATCATTAAAGCTGATACTGAAGGTACTCTTCAAGCTCTCAAACACAGTTTCAGTGACGATGTTTACCTTTTATCCGAAGGTGTTGGTGCTATCAGTGATACTGACGTTTTTATGGCTGATACCGGTAAAGCTCAAATTTTTGCTTTCAACGTTAATACTCCAAAACAAATCTTAAAATTAGCCGAGACCAACCAAGTCAAAGTTTTTCAATCAAAAATCATTTACGAAATTATCGAAAACATTCAGGCCCAAGTTCTTAAAATGCTCGAGCCTACTATTGATGAAACTATTTTAGGTGAGGGGACTATCAAAGCTGAATTTAAAATCGATAAAGTCAGAATCGCTGGTATGCAATGTACCAAAGGTGAAATTTCCAAAGGTGATTTAATTCATCTTAAGCGTGAAGGTAAGATTATCAAAGACACTAAAGTCGAAGGTATCCACCAAGCTAAGAGTATTGTCGATAAAGTTAAGTCAGGTACAGATTGTGGTATCACTTTTAAGCCCTACGTTGACTTTAAGGTAGGAGATGATATAATAGCCTATAACACGAAATAAATGGATATAGCGAAGCTATATCAACATTAAACGTTAAAAAAATTTCAAGGTTCTGATTTTTATAATAAATAATAATTAAAGCAGGTAATTATCATGAAAAACTATAACGTTTCCGAAATTAAGCCTCTTATTTCTAGCGCTAAAACCGCTTTGGTTGTAGTCCCACATCTTACCATTGACAGTTTGTCTTCTGGTTTAGCTTTGGCTTTATCTCTCAAGAAAAACAATATTGATACCAAAGTTTTTTGTCCTCAAAAACCTGACGCTAATTATTCAAAACTTTCCGGTCTGGAACTTCTTACTGATAATTTTAATCAAAACGATTTAATTATTACCTTGGACTATCCTTTAGAACAAATTGAAACCGTTAACTACAATCAAGATAACGGCAAGCTCAATTTAGTTGTTCAAACTAAACCGGGTTCGCCAAAAGTTGCTCAAAATCAAATTTTGGTTACCAATCAATCTGCCTTAGCTGACGTCAATTTTATTCTCGGTGAAGAAAACCTTCTCAGGGCTAACTCTAACATCGTTAACTCCGGTAATTGGGTTCAAATCACTCCAAGCAACAATATTCGTTCTTGGGCAAAAGCTGGAGTTATCGATCAAGATGCTCCATATTCTGAAATCTTAACCTTTTTACTCCCAATGTTGGATCTTAATTTAGACACTGATTCAGCTAAGAACCTTTTGATTGGCTTACGTGTCGCTACCCAATCTTTCTCTATCAATGTTTCTCCGGAAACTTTTGAAGCTGGTGCTGTTTGTTTACGTTCAACCCAACCATTAATGGAAGCCCCAGTTTCCAATGGCCAATCACCAGTCAACACCCAAAATCAAAATTTAAACCAACCAAATCCTAACTCCATCCCCACCGCCTAATATTTAATTTATTTTAAACTTTAAAAATCCCCGTCAATCGGGGATTTTTTGATAACTCATGCTAAAATACCCTGTTCTTTAAAAAACAGGTGTGAAAGTAGGTGGAATCCATGAAGGTAAGGGGGTCGTTCTATATCCCTCGGACTCACGTTGGCAACTATCCTGAGACGCAGGAAGCAATTTCGCGTTTGCTTGAAATCTCCAAACACCACCCTGGTGGGTGTATGTACCAAAGCCTTAGACCTGAAGCAGAAGCTCTCGTGCAGGAACTTAAAAGTGGAGTTGTTTCTAATGATTTCTTTGTTCGACTTGCGGATTTTTTACGTATTCTCAGCGAGTTTGTCTAATCTAGTTATAACAAAGAGGGCAACATTCAGTTGCGTTTGTTGCCCTTTGTCTAATCTGCTGCCATTTCCAAAACCGACTTTCCCTCTCACACCTGTTTTAATTTTAAAATCAAAAGCGTAATATACTCTTATGGAAGAAATAAACCAAAATAATTCACCAAATCAACCAATCGTCGAGACACAGTCTAAAGATAAAAATATTTACAAATATTTATTTTTCATCTCTACTATTGTTCTACTTGGTGTTATTGTCGGATTTTATTTTCTTTTGAATAATAAAATTAAACAATTAGAAAATAAGCAAACTACCGATACAACTTCGACAATCGAAAAAACAATTAATGATTCCACTGAAACAGAAATTACCCCAAGCGCAGCCAAAGAAACTACTGATACGGCTTCACTAAGCACTGACGAATCCAATAATTTACAAACATATATAAACAAAGATTATGGGTTTTCATTTAAATATCCTTCAACTTGGTCAGGTCAAATCAATAAGACCAATAATGGAGCAATACAGCGTCTACTCCAGTTTGACATTAGTCCTAATAAATCATTTTTCCAAAGTTTCTTAGGCGCCCATATAAGTATTATGTTAATTAATGATCAAGATTCTCCAACTGATTGGTATAAAAAGAATATTGATTTAGGCCCTTTTGAAACATCTTCTACCAATGAGGTTCAATACGAATCAAAAAACTTAACCATTAATGGATATAAGACTTTTTATGTAAAACAAACAATTGGTTCATATACGGACAACACTTATGTTCTAAGCGATGGGAAAGATTATATAGTTTACATGACCTTTAGAGAATCAGAAAAACATTATTCTACTAATGGTACTATAGACCAATCCAATGATTACAGTCAATATCTCCCAGTGTTTAGCCAAATCGTAAATAGTATTGAATTTAATTAATGTGTTATAATCTCCTCTAGACTAAAAACGGTTTTTGGGTAGCCATTCCCAAATATTATATTTTTACCGATTTTAGCCCTATTAATTCTATGGCATTAACCAAAGAAGAAAAAAACGATATTATTACTAAGTTTGCTCAAGCTAAGGGTGATACTGGTTCTCCAGAAATTCAAGTTGCTATCCTCTCAAAAGAAGTTGAAAAACTCCAATCTCATTTGACCGAAAACAAGCACGATTCTCCAGCTAAGCGCGGCATTTTAATCAAAATTGCTAAACGCCGACGTTTGCTTCGTTATCTTTCTATTCATAACCCTGAAAGATACGCTAATGTCATCAAATCCCTCGGATTGAAAAAGTAAATTGTCTTTATTTAAGTTATTATTGAAATATGTACACACAAGATATTTTAGTGGGTGACAAACATATCAGCCTCAGTACTGGTAAGCTCGCTCCTCAAACCAACGCTTCCGTAGTTGCTCAATTCGGTAACACTGTGGTTCTAGCCACTGTTTTAATGGGTAAATTAGATAACACTAAGGATTATTTTCCTCTTTCTGTAGAATTCGTCGACAAACTTTATGCCGGTGGTATCGTCAAAGGCGGCAAATGGATAAAACGTGATGGTGCTCCATCAGACACTGCCGTTCTTTTCGGCCGTATTATTGATCGATCTCTCCGTCCTTTATTTCCAGAAGGCTTTTTAAATGAGGTTCAAGTTATCACTACTGTTTTAAGTAACGACAAAAAACATGATGTAGTTATTCCAGCTTTTACTGCCGCCGCCGCCGCTTTAAGTATTTCTGACATTCCTTTCCGTGGTCCGGTCTCTGCTGTTCGTGTCGGTTACGTCAATGATCAATTAGTCATCAATCCTGATGCCGAAGAATTACTTAAATCCAAATTTGATCTTTTAGTTTGTACCGGTCCAAAAGGTGTCAACATGATCGAAGCCGACGGTAATATCGTCGAAAACGATCTTATGCTTCAAGCTATTGAACTAGCCAAAACTACTGGTGATGAAGTTAACAATCAGATTGCCGAATTTGCCGCATCTTGTGGCAAGGAAAAAATTGAATTCGAATCAGCTGGTCCTTCTGCAGATTTAATCAAAGAAGTTGAGTCTCAAATCCACGATGATGTCAAAGAATTTTTTGACAAAGGTGTTGATGGAGCTCACATGATTGGTCAAGACAAAATTATCGACAAAGCCAAAGAAATCTTTAAAGACAAACTCGAATCCGAAGAAATTTCCGTCAATCACTTAATTGCTGCCATCGATGAAATTCTCAAAAAATATGTCAGAACTCAAACCATTGCTGGTACCCGTTATGACAAACGAGCTTTAGACGAAATTAGACCTCTCAATACTGAAGCCGGTGTCTTACCTATGACTCATGGTTCAGCTCTTTTTGAAAGGGGATTAACTCAAGCTATTACTGTTACCACTCTTGCTCCTTTGTCCGAAAGACAATATTTGGAAGATTCTAATGGTGAAGCTAACAAACGCTATATTCACTATTATTCCGCTATGCCTTTTTCTACCGGTCAAACCGGCCGCACTGGTCGCCCAGGTCGTCGTGAAATCGGCCACGGTGCTTTAGCTGAAAAAGCCTTAGTTCCGGTCATTCCTAGCGAAGCTGATTTTCCTTACACTATTGTTTTGACCTCTGAAGTTTTATCTCAAAATGGTTCTTCTTCTATGGCTTCTACTTGTGGTTCTACCATGTCTCTTATGGATGCTGGTGTTCCTCTTAAGGATAAAGTCGCTGGAATTTCTATCGGTCTTATGGCTGAAACTGATGATAAATATATTTTGTTAACCGATATTGCCGGTATCGAAGATCATTTTGGTGACATGGATTTCAAAATCACTGGAACTCGAAACGGTATTACCGCTATTCAACTTGATATTAAACGTGAAGGTTTAACTTTGGATATGATCCGCAACACTTTTGTCGCTTCTACCAAAGCTCGTCTTCAAATCTTAGACAAAATGGAATCAGTTTTATCTGCTCCACGTTCACAACTTTCTCAATTTGCTCCAAAGATTAAATTAGTCCAACTTCCAGAAGATAAAATCGGTGAAGTTATCGGCAGTGGTGGTAAAACCATCAAAGCCTTAATGGAAAAATATCAAGTCCAAATTGATATTGATGACTTTGGTGCTGCTTCCATTTCTGCTCAAGATCAAAAAGCCATTGATGATGCTGCTTACGAAATTGAATCTATGATCAAAGAAGTTCAAGTTGGTGAAGAATATGATGCCATCGTCACTCGAGTTGAAAATTATGGTGCTTTTGCTGAATTTTTACCTGGACGAGAAGCTTTGATTCATGTTTCCGAACTTTCAGGTGGGTTCTTATCTGATCCTTCTACTGTCATTAAAGTTGGCGATCGACTTAAAATCAAAATCGCTGGTTTTAACGAAAATCATCAAATCAAATTAAGTGCTCCAGAATTTAAAGCTGCTCATCCCGGGGCTTCCAGACAAGAAAACAATCGAGCCAGTTTCGCTCCAAAGCAACAATTTGGTAAATTCGATTCTCGAATGGGTGGTCGTTCACCTAGACCCAGAAGATAATAAAATAGCTGGTTGATTGTTTTAACTTGTAATTAAGGATATAAATATATTATGGATGAAATAAATCAATCAGCTAATTTTCAACAGCCACAAGTTTCTGAACCAGTAGAGCAATCAGCCCAACAGTCTGTTCAAAAAAGTAAAAATATTTTTAAATATCTGTTTTTCGTATTATTAATTCTATTTTTAGGAATAATTATTTCTGGTTATTTTTTGTTAACTAAAAAAATAAATACTCTTTCTCAATCAACACCAACATCTACCCAAACAAATATTGTTAATAACACCAATACAACGCCGACAATAACCATAAATCAAGAGCAAGAAAGTACTGTTTTTAACCCAGAAACTATACTGCTTTCATTACAAGAAGCAATAGGAACTAGTGCACCTATCAAAAGTGATGATGTTGCAAGTTTAAGCTGGCTCATTAACGAAGAAGGGACTAAAGCAACTTATTCAAATAATTTTAAAACTTTTAGTCTTGCAGCAATAGTTTCAAATCAAAACGTTGGTAAATATGGCAACTATACAAGTACGGACGAAGTCACTCTAACTTCTTTAAAAGAGCTTAAATCAACAATTAATGAATTTTTTACTACAAATGGCTTTGAAAAAAATAGTTTTAATACTTTTAATGACGAAGTATACAATATGGATTACATGGGATTTTCTAAAGGTAATTTAAGGTGTTTGATTAAATTTGAACCTCAAATTGATCCTTTTGGACATTTTAATTGTGGAGTTTTTCAAGATTAACTCTCTAATTTTCTTTCCAAATCAGTCCTAAATAGACTATACTTTTTATATGGATTCTAATGTATTAACGACCCAGCAAGCTATTGAAAATCTCAAAAAGAAAGCTGATTCAGTCAAACTTCCAGAAAATTTAATTGATAATTTGGAAGAGTTTTTTGCCCAATTATCAATTAACTCTCGTCACGAGGAGTCATTTTGGCAGAATTACCAAAGTTTAAATAAATATATTGATTATTTAATCGATATCCCTTGGTTTTCTCAAACTAAAGATATTTTAGATCTCCAGTTTGCTAAAGAAAAACTAAATGAAGAACATTATGGTCTAGATGAAGTTAAAAATCGGCTTTTAGAATATATCTCTGTTCTAGCTCTCCAAAAGAACCGAAACCCTGACCAGCCTATCAAAGCCCCAGTTTTACTTTTTGTTGGCTTAGTTGGTACTGGTAAAACCACTATGGCAAAATCTATCGCTAGTGTCATGGGTCGCCAGTTGATCAGAATTCCTTTTGGTGGTTTAGGTGATCCTTTATACCTTCGCGGTCAATCTAGAATTTACCCAGAAGCAGAACCTGGTCAAATTATCAAAGGTTTAATTAATGCAAAAACTAATAACCCTGTCATTCTTCTCGATGAAATTGACCGTGTTGCCGATAATGCTCTTAATACTATTATGGGCGTTTTAGTCGAGTTACTTGATCCAGAACAAAATAATCATTTTGTTGATCATTATATTGATTACCCAATTGATTTATCTCAGGCTATTTTCTGTGCCACTTGTAACAACACTTCTCGCATCGCTACTGCCGTTATGGATCGTCTTGAAGTTATTCAAATGCCTTCATATACCGACGAAGAAAAAGTTGTTATTGGCCGCGATTATATTTTACCCAAAGCCATCAAGCAATCTGGACTTAATCCACAAGAAGTCCAAATATCTGCTTCGGTCTGGGAACAAATCGTTAGGCCATTAGGTTTTGACGCTGGGGTGAGAACTTTGCAGCGAAATATTGAAGGTCTTTGCCGCAAAGCCGCCAAACTTATTTTTGAAGGTAAAAACAAACAAATTATTATTGATGAATCCAATGTCAAATACTTCTTACCTCAATGGTAAAAACTAATATACAAAATTATGATTAAAAATAACCAAAAAAATCCAAAACAAAATTTCAATTTTAAAAATACTCCGAATCCGGTTAGGGAGTTTAAATCTAACCAAAATACTTTACGTATTAGCTCACTTGGAGGTTTCGGCGATGTTACTCAAAATATGTTTGTCTACGAATTCATTCCAAATGGTGACACCGCCAACAGTCAAATTATTATCGTTGATTGTGGTGTCGGTTTTCCTGAAGAAGATGCTTTTGGTGTCGATCTTCAAATTCCCGATACTCAATATCTTCAAGACAAAAAAGATCGTATTTTAGGTATTTTTATTACTCATGGCCACGAAGACCATATCGGTGCTGTTCGTTTTATGATGCCGCTTCTTGGCGAAAAAATTCCTGTTTATGCCCCAAAACTAGCTGCTGCCTTTATTGAATCTAGACTTGCTGAAGTTAATATTCGGGCTAATTTAACTGTTTACGAAGATAGTGTCCCTGTTCAAAAAGGTGTTTTTAGTGTTGATCCAGTTCGTGTTACTCATTCTATTCCTGATACTTTCCATTTTGCCATTACTACTCCAGTCGGTGTTTTTTATCACGGTTCCGATTTTAAATTCGACGTTTTCCCCCTTGATGGCAAAGCTGCTGATTTAGCTCATATCGCCCGCATTGGTGAAAAAGGGAATGTCGTCGCTTTAATGTCTGATTCACTTGGGGCTGATCATGAAGGTTATTCTCCTTCCGAAAGTTCTATTGCTGAAAATTTTAAATACGAAATTACTTCCGCCAAAGGTAGAGTTTTTGTTACTTCTATTTCTAGCAATATCATTCGTTGGTCTCA
>CAZCWF010000015.1:0-4030 GCA_964502305.1 uncultured Gammaproteobacteria bacterium
TAACGAACCCGGGTCCGAAAGCAGACAGTAAAAAACATCTACAAGCTTAGATAAATTCTCTCTTACGCCAGTAACAACTAGAATTTACAAGAAGTGTTACTGTATCGATTGGTGAGGGCATTACCCCTCTCTTAAATTTTTAAAAAATCGAGATTTTAAAAATTGCATTCTGATTTAATTTACACTTCCTAACTACCCTCAGAACAGAAAATTAAGAAATGAGTTTCTTAGCAAGTAGCAAAAGCTAATTGTGAAGAAGTACCAACTGCATTACCTAAATAGGCTTTGAAATCGGTAGCTAACTTACTGAGTTTATTTTCAGCATTTTTTGTTTTAACCCTGTTTAACGACTCAATGGATCAAAGTCGGCTTGCCGTTTTTTAAAGTTCTTACTCCGTCGATGCATTACATCTCCAGGATTTGTATTATATCAAATTTCATCTATTTTTTCCTAAAAGTTACCCTTTTTAAGGGAAATGTCCTGAGTGAAGTCGAAGGACAACGGGTTTAAATTTTGTATTATTAATTATTAATTCTTAATTATTAATTAGTCAAAGTGTCTCTCGTTCTCGACTTAATTTTCCCTAAAACCTGTTTTGGTTGTGGCAAAACTGGTCAATATTTTTGCCCTAAATGTCAATCAAAAATTAAATTTCACTCCGTCAAACATTCTTCCGATTTTCCCAAAGAGGGGAGACTTAGCCTTTTTTATTATCACGGTCTTATCCGTCAATCTATTCAATCTCTCAAATACAATTTTGTCACCGACTTGGTTGATGAAATCACTGATATTTTTACTCAAAAAATTTCACAAACATATCCTCATCTGATTTCCTATTGGCAGCAAAACAATTTTGTTCTAACTCCCATTCCTCTCCATTATCACCGTCAAAATTGGCGAGGTTTTAACCAATCAGTTTTACTTGGCCAATCCATTGCTCAAAAACTTAATTTAAATTTTTCTGATCAAATTCTCTTTCGTTCCAAACATACTTATTCTCAGGCTAAATTTAAAACTCAATCCAAACGCCTTCAAAATCTCTATCAAGCTTTCACTCCAATTCTGCCACTCCCATCAAATATCATTGTTTTTGATGATGTTGCCTCTAGCTTTTCTACTCTCAACTCAGCTCTAAATTCTCTTAAACCCTTTGGCCTAAATCGTTGTTGGTATTTGACTCTGGCTGGTTAGTAAACAACCTTTCATTTCTGATTTGATCAGCTGTTTTTGGAGAAATTACCTCAGCTTCAACAGCTTTTGGTAAATCACCATCAGTAATTTGCCAACCTTCAATTGGGGTTAGAGAACTCAAATAAAAATTCTCTACATTTAATCCATGCCCGCACAATGATTCTCTTAATTCATTAGTAACTTCCTCTTCAATCAAACTTCTGTCAGTCGACAAGGCATTTGCCAAAGTGTGATTAGTCAATACTTTTCTTACCCGGCTTCTAGTTACTGGTCTTACTACTTTTGAAACAAAATTTTCACCCACATTTTGCCAAATTTCTGGCAGTCTTTCTGTATCTAGTTTAATTAATACCGTTGCTTCCACCGCCACAAACCTATTATCAGAAGTTACTGCATTAATAACTTCATCACCCATAATCTCTTTATTATCTTTTAGGTAAATATCTTTTGAAATAGTATATTCAATCAATTGAGCGTTAAATAATTTCACTCGGTGAATAATTGGTACCTTAAAATGCATCCCTGGATGCCATACATTCTTCAACACCCCTCTAAATACACTATAAATACACCCCACATGTCCTGGTGGTACTGTCACAATAAATCCACCAACTACCTCATCCACCAACAAGGAGACGAGTAAATTATCTATAGAAGCCATGAGACAAGTATACAGCAACCACTAATAAAAATCATTTTTATCTACCAAAACATTTGGCTAATTCCATTAATTTTTCTCCAGGATTTTTACTCTTAACTATATAGGAAGAAATTAAAATTCCTTTAGCTCCTAACTTCAAAGAAACTTTTACATCCTCTGCCGAATGTATTCCAGCCCCTACTAAAATTGGGATTCCAGAAAAATTTTCTACCATTTTTTTAATTATTTCTGGTTTTTCCGAAGCTACCGATTTATCTTTACTTCCAATCAAGCTTTTTGGTTCATAAGCTATAAAATCTGGTTTAATATTTTTTGCCCAACCTTCTGCTTGTCCCAAACTACTCAAACATACTGTCGCTACAAATTTTTTTGGCCAAGCTTTAAGCATTTTTTTAATTGTCCCTGGATTTTTCCTACATTCAGAATGGTTAATCAAACTTCCATCAACTCCAGCCTCTTTCGCTTGAATTGGGGATATTGAACCTGATTTTGCCCCTTCAAAAAACTCATCTGTATTTTGAATCCATACTTCTATTCCCAATTTTTCCTTAATTAGTCTGGCATCTAAGGCTGAAACTACGGGTACTATCCTTACTTTTGTCTTTTCTGCCACCTTTTTACAAATCTTAGCTAATTCCAAACTTCCGCTATCAAAAGTATTCTCATAAATTTTAAAATTCACTGCAATCATACTTATTTTGTTAAATTATATTTTTGCTGTACCTGGCTTATACCGGTCTTCAAAGTGCTAATAGCTTTTGTCCCATCACCACTGCTTTTTGATATTTCATTAATTGCATCAGTAAAATATTTCTGCATTTCTGAATTCAATCCTTCATCCCCAGTTTCAGATGCCAAGTACCAAGTTGAAGCCTTGTTAGCTACTGACAAAAATGGCCAAACTTTATCATTACTTTGTAATTTTTCTGACATGCTTTTTCTAGGGTAAATTTCTCCAAAACTTCTAGTTTGTGATGCTGCTGTGTAAAGTTTTTCTAACACATCTGTTGAACTCAAATATTCCAAAAACTTCCATGCTTCTTCTTGATGGTTGCTTTTATTACTAACGCCCTCAGTCCAGTAACTTGCCCAGTGCGCATCGGTTAATTCACCCCCATCACTTACACTTATCCCTCCTGTTGTTGGCAATTGTGGTAATGGCGTTATTCCGTAATTCAGACTTTTGTTCAAAGTTTGCAAATCAAACACTCTCCAAGACGGAGCAAAATAAAAAGCCAACTTACCACTGGCAAACATTTGTGTTGAATTTGGTAACAAACCATTCCAAACATTATCGGTAGAATTAGCAAAAGATGCATAAAATTTCAAAGCATCTTCTAAATTTTTGTCTGTTGCTGTTGACGTCATTTTGGCTAAATTTACCCCATTTTGTTCCAACATTAACCCCACAATATCACTCCAATGGTCTACGTTAGCGTTAGCCAACCCCAAAGCTGCCCCTGCCACTGTTATATTTTTATCTTTATCTTTTTGAGTTAATTTAATTGCTGATTCTCTTAATTCCCACCAGTCATTCGGTACTGGTAAATTAGCCTGATTTAATAAATCTTTATTATAAAACAAAGCTAATCCGTCATACATTAAAGGAACTGACAACCATTTACTATTCACTTTTAAATCACTTTTGTATACGTCCAAAAAATCACTATCTAGACCTATCTCGCTTGCCACATCAGTTGGTACCGAAGCCAAAAAAGACGTAAACATTGGTATCCAAGTATTATGAATCCTAAAAATATCCACATCATCATTAGTCCCAGTTTTACCCAAGCGTCCATATAACCTTGTCCTATAGTCAGTTCTTTGGTTCCTCTTATAATTTATCTTAATATTTGGATTTTTAGCTTCAAAATCATTAATAATCGAACTCATTACAGTTGAATCTTCCCACAATCCCCAATAGTTTAAAGTCACTGTTTCATCGACTGTTCACTAGTTGTCGATTTCTCTTTAGAACCTAAAACTTTCCACAAAATTCCTCCAATCACAATTACCCCTAATAAACACAATCCAATAATTACCCATTTATTTTTTAACCAACTCAATTTACTTTTATTATTCGGAGTTTCTTCTATTGTCGGAACTGATTCTAATCTTTCTTTTGGTATATCCAAAGGTTGTTCTTCTACTGGTGTTGATTGTGGTGTATCAACAAT
>CAZCWF010000015.1:4040-10942 GCA_964502305.1 uncultured Gammaproteobacteria bacterium
CCTATATCATACCTTAAATTTATACCTGGTTACTACCGTTAATTTTTATTGGTAAAATACATCTATGTCACCTTTCTTTTATTCACTCATTGCCACTCTTATTGTTAGCTCTATTTCTTTACTAGGCTTAGTCCTAATTTTCATCAAACAAAAAACTATTCAGAAAATTACTCTCTTTCTTGTCAGTTTTGCTGTTGGTGGTTTACTCGGTGATGCTTTTATTCATCTAATTCCCGAATCTTTCGAATTTTTTGAACAAGAAGGTATTACTCCAATTCTAATTCTTGCCGGTATTATTCTCTTTTTTATTATGGAAAAAATTCTCCGTTGGCATCATTGTCATGAAATTGACTGCCATCAAGAGAATAAAAGTGTTGTCACTCTTAACCTAGTCGGGGATAGTGTTCATAATTTTATTGATGGGGCCCTTATTGCTGCCAGTTTCCAAATTAGCACTTTTGTTGGTTTGACTACTACTTTGGCTGTAATTTTACATGAAATTCCCCAAGAGATAGGGGATTTCGGTATTCTAATTCACCATGGCGTTTCTCTCAAAAAAACCGTTCTTTACAACTTCGTTACTGCTCTTACCAGTATTTTAGGTGTTTTACTTATCTCTTTTTTAAATTACGATTTTTCTTCTTACCTTCTCCCTCTTACCGCCGGTGGTTTTATTTATCTTGCCCTTACTGACCTTACCCCTGAGCTCCATCGCCACGACCCCAAAATTTCTGTTGCTCTTACCCAACTTTTTTGCATTCTTTTGGGTGTTGGACTCATGTTCTCTCTTATTTTTTTAGAATAGTTTTTGTTTTATTCATAAATCTTAAATCTAGTTTCTTGAATCACATTTTCTTGTTATTATCTTCCTATGGAAATTAACGTTTACACCGATGGTGGTTCTCGTGGCAATCCTGGTATTTCTGGTTACGGGGTTGTTGTTTACGACGATCAAAACAATATTCTTTACCAAGAGGCCAAATTTTTAGGTATTAAAACTAACAATGAAGCCGAATATTCGGCCATTATTGCTGCTCTTGAATGGATAAAATCTCATCAAAAATCCTATCAAATTTCTCAGCTAAACTTTTTTGCTGACTCCCAATTAATGATTCGTCAACTTCAGGGTTTATATAAAGTCAAAGCCCCAACCCTACTTCCACTTTTTTCTCGAGTCCAACAACTCTTAATTCAAATTAACTTGCCGACTAAATATACCGATATTCGTCGTGAATTTAATAAATTAGCCGACGAGCTCGCCAATCAGGCTATGGATAGTCGTCTTTAATATGAAATTTAATCTTAAACATATTGGCAAAAATTTAGGCTTGGCTTTTCTCATTACTCTTTTCCCTTTACTCTTTTTATTTGCTCCTCTAGTTATCAACTACAGTAAAAGTGCCAGTAATACAAAAATTTTAGGCCAAGATTATTCTTACCTCAATCGTGACCAAATTATTTCTAAACTTAATCAAGATTTTGTTTTACCCGAAAATATCAATCTTTCTTACCAAGATAAAAATTTCTCTATTTCCACTGCTTCTATTTCTGCTTCCATTGATACCAACAAAATTGCCTCTACTGTTCTTTATCGTCGTCTTGATGAAGGTTTGTTTAATTACGTCAAATATTTTTTTAATCACAAAGAATTTGTTCTTAGCCTAAATTATGACAGTGAAGCTTTGAATCAATCAGTTGAAAATATTGCTTCCCAAATTGATCAGCCTTTTGTCCCCACCGAAATTAGTCTAGAAAATAAAAAAATTTCTACCACCTCAGGCTCGTTAGGCCTTAGTCTTAACCAAGACAACCTCAAAGACCAAATTATTAACAATCTCAGTTATGCCAATTTTAGTGAAACAATCACTATTCCTATCGAAAGTATTGGCACTATTCCTTCTCCAGATCAAATCACCAAAACTATCAATCGTGCCCAAAAAATATTGGACAAAACATTAACCCTTACTACTCCCTCAAGTGATATTTTGGTCGATAGTCAAACCATTATTTCTTGGCTTGATTTCTTTGATGGTTTTCAAACAGAGAAAATCTCTCAATACGCCCAAAATCTTTCCGACAGTCTTAAAACCGAGCCTGTTGATGCTGTTTTTAAATTTGAAAATGGTCAAGTTTTAGAATTTCAACCAGCCAAAGATGGTGTTTCTGTTGATCCAGATCAACTAAGCCAAGATATTATTGCTTCCCTTAATGAATTAGAAAATTCTGATCAAAAAGATCTTAAGAAAGAAATTTCCTATCAAACTGCCCAGCCCAAACTTAATAATGCCGATGTTAACAATCTCGGTATTCAAGAACTTCTTGGCAGTGGTACCTCCACTTTCAAACATTCTAGCTCTACTCGTAATATTAATATTTCTAAAGGCGCCTCCATTGTTAATCGGATTTTAGTTGCTCCTGGCGATACCTTTTCTTTTGTTAAATCCCTTGGTGAAGTTACTCTCGAGGCTGGCTATGCCAAAGCTTACATTATTCGTCAAGGTAAAACCGAACTTGATGTTGGTGGGGGAGTTTGCCAAGTTTCCACCACCCTTTTCCGAGCCATGTTAAATGCTGGTCTTGATATTACCGAGCGAAAAGCCCATGCCTATCGGGTTAGTTACTATGAGGAAGATAGTAAACCAGGTTTCGATGCCACTGTTTTTATTCCTAGCCCTGATCTCAAGTTTGTCAATGATACTGGCCACTACGTTCTAATTCAAAATATTTTGGATATGGATAACCGTCGTTTAACTTATGAAATCTATGGCACTTCTGATGGCCGACAAACCACCATCGATAATTATCGACAATGGGATTACGCTCCCGCTCCGCCTGATGTTTGGATCGATGACCCAACTCTTCCTGCAGGCAAAGTCATTCAAGATGAACACGCTATCCCTGGTCTCAAAACTGCTTTTGATTGGAAAGTTACCGACAAAGATGGCAACATTCTTCACCAAAAAACTTTTCAATCTAATTTTGCCGCTTGGGCTGCTGTCTACCGCCGCGGGCCTACCAATTAAATAAATTGTAAACGTGGATCGCGATCTAAAGTCTCGATATTTTCCACAAATTCTTTTCTCAAAGATTTTTGATAAGTTACCATTCCAATCATGGCTGCATTATCTGTATTCAAATTTTTATGATTCGGCATATAAATCGGTAAGTCCAGATCTTTAGCTAATTTTCTTAATCGTTTTCTTAATTCCAAATTAGACAACACTCCGCCACTCGCCAAAAGCATTTTTGGTTTATATTTTTCAATTGCCAATTTATATTTTCTTAACAAAGTTTCAAAGACTGCATTTTGAAAAGTTGCCGCCAAATTGTTTAAATTTTGATAAATTTTTTCAGTTGGCCAATCTTTTACTTTATAGTAAAAACTAGTCTTTAATCCCGAAAAACTATAATCCAATATTTTTTTATCAGCCAATGGATGGGGGAGTTCTAAAAAATTTATATCACCGGTTTTTGCCAATCTTTCCAAAATTGGTCCACCTGGATAACCTAACCCCAACATTTTTGCTGCTTTATCCAGCGCTTCTCCTGCCGCATCATCCAAAGTTTCTCCAATTACCTTATATACAAATTTATTAGGTTCCCCTTTTGTCAAAGGGGAAAGCGGCGTAGCCGAAGGGAATTTTGAAGGGTTTGTTATTAAAACTATCTTTGTATGACCTCCAGAAACAGTCAAGGCTAGTGCCGGTAATTCCAATTTTCTTTCTGGTTTACTATTTTTATTTTTCAAAAAATTAGCCCAAATGTGCCCTTCAATATGATTTACTGCCACTAGCGGTTTTTTATATTTTTCTGCCAACTCTTTAGCCTTATTTACCCCAATCCCTAAAGCAATTGCCAAACCTGGCCCTAGTGTTACTCCAATCACATCAATTTCCTTCATCCCTCCTTCAATTATTTTTTCAAAATTTTTATTCTTGAATCTTGAATCATGAATCTTGCTTCTTAAAATCGCCTCAGCGATTACTGGTTCAATTCTTTCCATATGAGCCCGTTTAGCAATATCTGGCACCACTCCGCCCCATTTGGCATGCAAATCAGTTTGTGACGAAATCACATTAGCCAAAACTCTGTCATTTTCCAAAACGGCAGCACAAGTGTCATCACAACTGGTCTCTATTGCCAATATTTTCATTTATTTGTATTATTAAACTATAAAATATGCCAACTAAAAATAGCACTTACATAGTTCTCGGAATTATCCTGCTGATTTTAACAGGAATTGGTGGATATTTCCTCTTTCAGGTTTATCAAGCTAACAATACTCAAACTACTTATACTTCTCAAACTACTCCAAAAATTGAACTAATTCCTACCGATTCCCCTAATGAAGAAATTGAAACCATTGTTCCCTCAGACACTACTGCTTCAGCCACCACTATCACTCCTGTCGCTTCAGTTTCTGGAAAAGTTACTCCTACAACTATCAAATCAGTCACTTCAACTCCAACCAAAACTCCTACAGCTGTCCCCACCGCTTCTTCTAGCAATTTAACTACTTATTCATCCGCTCAAGATAAATTTTCTGTTGAATATTCTTCCACCAGAAAAGTTTATCAAGATACTGAATCCAGTTTATATGATAGTGATGGTAATCTTTCTACCAGTTCTGCCGGTACTCGATATACTTTTTATCTTTCTACTGGTAATTTCGCTGTTCACGTCACATCAGGTGATCTTTGGTCTTGGAAAAACACTAACCGCCAATTTGACAGTAATTCTTTAGTTGCTGGCAAACCTAGTTTTAGATATGACATCGCCGCTCAAACTATTGTCGATTTTCAGTCAGACGATAAAAACTATACTATCCAGTGTGTTCACAATGGTGTTGCCAGTCTCAAAACCGAATGTGAAACCTTCATTTCTTCCATCAAACTTCTGTAATTATCTTATTTAGACATTAGAAATTAGACCTTAGATATTTGTCTTAATATCTTATTTCTCTTGTTTCTTGATCCACATATTCAAAATTCACCGACACAACATTTGTTTTCTCTTTTAATTTTTCCAAGTATTTCTCTCCCATCTGTTCCGGCCACTCAACACAACTGACTGTGTCTTTAGAAAATAAAGTAAGAAACTTTATTTCTTCCAAATCTTTTTCTGACGTAATTTTATACAAATCCATATGCAGAAATTTCCAGTTTTGCTTTAAAGACTTCCGCCCTCTTTGAGGGAGGATGTCCTGATTTATCAGGACAGGAGGGTTTTGTCCCCCTTTTGTCAAAGAGAGGTTAGGGGAGATTGAATACTCATTATAAATCATGTATGTCGGCGAAGTAATCTTTTCTTTTACTCCAAGTAAATGTCCTATTTTTCGGCTAAAAACCGTTTTCCCACAACCCAAATCTCCACTCAATAAAAACACCAACGGTTTATTTTTTGTTTTAAGCCCTCCATTTTCAAGGGAGGGTGCTCCGATGTTCATCGGAGCGGGTGGGTTTTGTCCTGAGAGGGACTTATTTAATAAAAACTCTGCTATTTTCTCTGTCTCTTTTTCTGATTTACTGATCAGACTGGTCGTCTTTCCTGTAATTAGATCTCCCCGTCTTAAAATTTTTATTTCTGATTCTGTCGCATCAATCACTGTTGATGGTTTATTTTTTGGCAATTTTCCTCCATCAACAATCAAATCAATCATTTCTTTTTTCTTTTTTGAAAGCGGTCTTAAGAAACTAGCTACTGAGTAGTTTGGCGTTCTCCCTGATAAATTAGCCGAAGTTGCTGTTACTGGTTTACCTACTAACTCCACCAAGTCATGAATATATTTATTATCCGGAATTCTTATTCCCAAAGTCCCATTTTCAGCCTCAATTCCTTTGACAACTTTATGCTTTCCTTCGCTTACAATTGTAAATGGGCCTGGCAATAAATTTTTATAAATATTTTTACTATTTTCATTTAACACCACATAATCTTGGGCCATTTTTTGATCCAAGACTGCCACTGAAATTGCCTTTCCAGTCCATCTATTTTTAAACCCCAATAATTTTTCTACCCCTTTTTTATTAGTTGGATCTACCGCCAAAATATAAACTGTATCACTTGGAAACACCACCAACCCTCCAGCCAAAATTACCTCAGCTACTTTTTCTAATACATCAGCATAATTGGTCTTAATTTCCACTATTTCCATCGCCATAATTATATCATTTTTATTTTAAAGTTCCCCTTTCTTCAAAGGGGAAAACGGCGTAGCCGAAGGAGATTTTGGAGTTCCAAATTTTTTTCTAAACCTGTCAAAAATTACTCCAGATTCTTCTCTAAATTTAACCAATTTTTCTCTAGCCTCTTCAAAATTCATAAAATTTGGTCCACCCTTAGAATGGAAATTGTCCGAGTAAGCTATTAACTCTTCTTCCAAGGTTATCGGGATATAATCTCTTTTCTCAAACGGCAAATTGCTTGCAATTATATTTTCTTTTGTAATCCCTACACCCAAGTGAATTGTCGCTATTCTGGCAATTTCTTCATCAAATCCTTCACTCTTCAAAATTTCATAACCCCTTATTCCGTGCTTTACATAGGGTATATTTTCCACTTTATTGTAATAATCATAACAACCAATATCATGTATCAAAGCTCCAGTTTCCGCCAGTTCTAAATCTATTTTTATTTTGTTTTTAATTAAATTATTTCCCAGCTGTCGGACAATATCTCGCACCACCAAACTATGATTCCATACCAAATCTAATGCTTCTTTATTTCCCTTGGCATATTTTTGGTGAAGTTTGTAAATATCATTTTGTCCCATAGTTCATTATACTTTATAATAATCTTACCCCCCCCACTTATAAAACCATGGATTCAAAAGAAAACATACCTAGAAGTGGCAACTTAAAGGCTAGGAGAATTTATTTAATTCTCGATGGTCTCCATAATGG
>CAZCWF010000016.1:0-10767 GCA_964502305.1 uncultured Gammaproteobacteria bacterium
AATAAAGAAAACTTTGGAAAGATCGACAGGAAAATCAATATAGTGATCACTAAATTCTCGGTTTTGTTCTGGATCAAGGGTTTCGAGTAAGGCGGATGAAGGATCACCTCGATAATCGGCACCAATTTTATCAACTTCGTCGAGCATAAAAACAGGGTTCATAGATTTAGCGTCTTTGAGACCCTTTATAATTCGACCTGGCATAGCACCAACGTAAGTTCTTCTGTGACCTCGAATTTCAGCTTCATCACGAATACCACCCAAGGAGGCACGGACAAATTCCCGACCTAAGGCTTTGGCAATTGATTTACCCAAAGAGGTTTTACCGACACCTGGAGGACCAATGAAGCAAAGAATATTGGCAGTGCCCGAAACATCTTCATTCTTTTTGGTCTTATTCTTATTTTTTAGTTGGATGACAGCTAGATACTCTAAAATTCTTTCTTTGACATCTTTGATGCCGTAATGGTCTTCATTAAGAATTTTACTAGCTTTGTTTAAACTAACATCAGATTTGGAGTATTTACCAAAAGGCATCTCGACAACAGTTTCCAAATAGGTTTTGATGTAGCTGGCTTCAGGGGCCATAGAACCCATTTCAGATAAGCGATCTAATTCTTTTTTGAGCTTTTTTCTGATTTCGGCAGAAACTGCTAGCTTTTTAATTTTTATTTCTAATTCATCAAATTCGCCACCACTGGATTCACCTAAACGTTTTAATTCTTTTTCAATTTGACGTTTACGTTCTTCTAAAACATTCCGCTTGATACCGGTGTTAAATTTTTCTTGAGTTTTTTCTTCGATAGAACGTTCCAATTCAGCCACTTTCATTTCCTGAATCAAATGTTCGGTGACAGCTTTGAGACGTTGGCTAACCAAAAGAGTTTCTAAGATTCCCTGCTTTTCGGACATTTTAGCATCAAGAGAGAAAGCGACTTGATCAGCCAAGTCGCTACTAGAAACACCATTTGAAAGTTGCATCATAGCCGGTAAGTCTAATTGGCGACCCATAGCGAAAGCTTTTTTGAGTTGACTTAAGAGAGCTTCGGAAGATTGCTGAACTTCAGTAAGTGGTTCAGGAATAATGGGAAGGTCAACATATTCGGCTAAAAATAGAGGATTGGTTTGAGTTAAATTAACGATATTGACTCGAGAAATACCTTTGACAATAGCATGAAGATTCCCGTCAGTTTGAAGAACATGTTCGATTTTAGCCAAAACACCGACATTGTAGAGATCAGATAGTTTAGGGTTATCAATTCGAGAATCTTTTTGAGTGGTAATAATAACTAATTTATTAGTGTTATCGTAGGCGTGAAGTAAAGAATTCATAGATTCTTTACGACCAAAGAAAAGTGAAGTTTCCACGGAAGGAAAGAGAATAATATTACGTAGAGGAATTAAAGGAAGGACTTTTCTGACGGGCTGAAGAGTAGTGACTTGGTTGGGAGTTTGTTCCATATATTTAGCAGTCTACCATTTGGTTTGCTAAGTGTCAACTAATAATTAACTTTATAGTGTAAAATATGCATGTGCAAAATAGAAGTAGTGAAAATAAAAAAGTTGGCCGAGTAGTGTTGGTCGGGAGACCAAACACAGGTAAGTCGAGTCTATTAAATGCGATTATGTCGCAAAAAGTAGCCATCACTTCCCCACTGCCACAAACAACCCGAAAAAATAGTCGGGTAGTTTATAGTGATGATCGAGGACAAATAATTTTTAGTGACACTCCAGGAATTATTGCTAAGGTTGACGATTTGATGGGAAAAAGAATTAACCAGGAAGCACCAAAAGAATTAAATCAAGCTGATGTAATTTTGTGCTTGGTCGATATTTCCAGACCAAAAAACGAAGAAGAAAATAAAACGATTGGTTTGGTAAGAAAAACTAAAGCTAAGAAAATTTTGGTTTATAACAAAATTGATATTGCCAAGGACAGTAAAGATCATTTACCAGAATATAATTATTTGGAGGATGAATTTGACCGAGCTATTGGGGTAAGTGCCATCAAAGATAAAAATATAAAAGGATTAATAAATTTGATTTTTGAATTATTGCCGGAGGAAATTAATAAAGAGACTGAATACAATATCGAGATTATGGATAACGGAAATAAGCCTAAGATAGGTATGAATTCAAAAGAATATGTGCAAGAAATTATTAGAGAAAAAGCCTATCTTTTTTTACGAGAAGAAGTCCCCTATTCGGTTGATGTCAGAGTTGACGAAATTATCGATAAAAGAAAAATGATTGTGATTAAAGCGTCAATTTTAACCACAGCTGAGAGATATAAAAAAATGATTATTGGCAAAGGTGGTAAGAAAATCAAAGAAATCGGTTATAACTCAAGAAAGGAATTAGAATTAATGACAGGCAGAAAAATATTTTTGGAATTGATGGTGGAAATTGATAAACACTGGCCAGAGAGAGAAATCGAGAGATAAGGTTGATTTTTACCGAAAGATTAAAATTGCCAGTTTTTTATTGAAAAAATATGAAACTCCTCGATGTTTCGCACTACCTTTCCCTTAAAAAGGGAATCTTATTCGGTATAATTGGCTAATGAAGAATATTAAGGTGGCGGTGGTGCAAATGGAAGTGGTGGCAGGAAGGCCGGATATAAATACAGAAAAGATTATCCAACAAATTAAAAAAGCGAAGGAAAATGGGAATAATATTGTAATTTTTCCAGAGATGGCGATAAGCGGGTATTTGATTGGCGATGAATGGGAAAATGAAAGTTTGATTAAAAAATTAATGGAGTTGAATGAAAAAATCAGGGAAGAAAGTGAGAATGTAACAGTGATTTGGGGAAATGTTTGGGCTGATTTTGAAAAGGTAGGAGAAGACGGAAGAGTAAGAAAATACAATACGGCCTTTATTGCCTCTAATAAAAAATGGGTGAATAATGGAATTTTTGAAGGTCATACTTTCAAAACTTTAATGCCAAAATACAGAGAATTTGATGATGAAAGATATTTCTATTCCATGAGAAAACTAGCAGATGAAAGAGGGGTAAAAATAGATGATTTATTAAAACCCTTTGAGATCAAAATTGACAATAAAAAAATAAAGATTGGGTTAAGTTTGTGTGAAGATATGTGGTGGAAGAATTATGGAATAAATCCATCAGAAATTTTAATTAAAAATGGATCTGAATTGATAGTTAATATTTCGGCTTCGCCATGGACTTGGAGAAAAAATAATAAAAGGCATGAAATAGTCAGAGAAATTTTGCTGAAAAATCCGATTAATTTTATTTATTGCAATAATGTTGGAATCCAAAATAATGGGAAAAATGTGTTTTTATTTGATGGTAGTTCGACTATTTATAATTCTGACGGAAGTTTGATGGCGACAACAAAATCTTATGCTGAAGAAATTTTAGAAGTAAATTTGGGTGAGGTAATAAAAATAGATGATGAAGAAATTTCGGAAGAAAAAGATATGGCTGATTTATATAACGGATTAGTTTATGGAATTAAAAAATTCTTTGAAGAAAATAATTTGAAGAAGGCAGTAATTGGCATTAGTGGTGGAATTGATTCAGCAGTATCGGCAAGTTTATTAGTGGCGGCTTTAGGTAAAGAAAATGTGATTGGAATAAACATGCCATCAAAATTTAATTCTGGTTTGACCAGAAATACGGCAGAAAAATTAGCTAAGAAGTTGGGGATTAATTATAAAATTATTCCAATTCAAGAAAGTGTGGATTTTACTATCCAACAATTAGAAGATACAGGACTAACTTTGAATGATGTAGCTAAAGAAAATATTCAGGCTAGGGATAGAGGCAGTAGAGTTTTGGCCGGAGTGGCGGCATCAGTTGGGGGAGTAATTATAAATAATAGTAATAAAACAGAAATGGCTTTGGGGTACACGACACTTTATGGAGATATGAACGGAGCGATTTGCCCGATTGGGGATTTATACAAATGGGAAGTTTATAAATTAGATGAATATATAAACAAAATTAATAAAAAAGAAATTATTCCAAAAGAGATTTTTGAAATAGTGCCGTCGGCTGAATTGAGCGAGAAACAAGATGTGGTAATGGGAAAGGGTGATCCAATTCTCTACCCTTATCACGATAAGTTGGTGAGATCGTTTGTGGAATTTAGAAAAGATCCGGCAGAAATTTTGGATTGGTATGACAAAAATATTATTGAAGCAGAAATGAAATTAGAAAATGGTTTGATTAAAAAATATTTTAAAAATAGAGATGAGTTTAAATCTGATTTAGAAGAAAAATGGAAAATGTTTAAATTAAGTGTGTTTAAGAGAATTCAAGCCCCGCCGATTATAGCTGTTAGTCGAAGAGCGTTTGGGTATGATTTGAGAGAAGCACAAATAAAATATATTTGATTGACAATTGCTCAGGCAAATAATATATTGACTTATGGTAGCTAAGCGAACGGCTTGGGAAGTTTTAGGAGTTTCTCCATCAGCAACAACTGATGAAGTTAGACAGGCATATCGAAATTTATCTAAAAAACTTCATCCAGATTTATACCCTGAAAGTAAATATTCTGATTTACATCGTATGGGAATAGCAGCGATTTACACTATGGTGAATAGAGCGTTTATGGAACTGGGTGACAGAAAGACAACTCAAGAAATGAGGGATAGATATACAAGAGGCTTAAATAACGAGGAAATAGAAAGAAGTAGAGAAGCTACGCAAAAATGGACAAACCTCTCTTTGGAAGAAATTAAAGAATGGTTTAACTTTGAAAGACTATACTCAATTGAAGGTAGAAATAATGGAGTAGATAAAGAGCCAGAGGCAAAAATAGAAAAAAACGATTTTTTTGATTGGTTAGTGCATATTACAAAACAGGAAGATGGTTTTTATCAAAAAGGTGAGCAACGACAGTTTGTAGATGATGATTTTCAGGAATGGGAAAATATCAAAAATGCTTTTAAAAAAATGACTGAGAGTTCAAAAGAGGTAATAAGAGAAATGAAACCTTATTTAGTAAAAATTGAGGGATGGTTGGGAAAAATGTTCTATGATGAAGTTAAATACGAAGGTGTTGTTCGAGAACTGAAAGAAGCAAAACCTGCTAGAGTTGCAAATGAAAGAACTTTGGGCCAATATGTCGGCCCTGATCAAATCAGAGTTTCTAAAGTCGAAATAGGTCTTATAGCAGCTTTGGGGTTGGCTTATAAATCAAAGGGTGAGTATAGTGAAAGTGTTTTTGTTGACAGAAAGTTAAGTTATTTGATTAAGGGAAAAGATGGGATGGCAACTCTTTCTTTAAAATTTAAGACAGATGAAGGAAAACGAATTGTTATAAGTGAAGGTGATTTTTCAGTAGACAGTAAAATAGATTTAAGAAAACAAGGGATTAGAATACCCGACGGAATAAGAGATTATTTTGGAGCGATAAAAGAAATTAGTAAAGCAATCAGTACTCAGCAGGAAAAAGATTTATTTGTATTACCCCCAGAGCCAGTTAGTGTAGTCAATTCTTTTATATTAAGTAATAATTTGCGAGAGGCTAGTGTAATTACAACTCAAGAGTTAACAGATAGAATAAAATTTCAAGAAAAAACATTAATTGAGGGCCAAAATAAATCAAAAAACGAAGCACCTCTTTATTTTTCTAGACAGAGAGAGAATTTTGGTTAGAGATTTTGTTGACAGGGAAAATTAATTCATCTAGACTTAGTTAGTTATATAGTTAAATTCTTACAAAGTTATGGCAAAAAAAGGAAGTTTTTTCTTAGCAGGATTATTAGCAGCAACAGCTGGGGCAATTGGTGGTTTATTGCTAGCTCCACAATCTGGAAAACAAACTCGAGAAGATATTAAAAAAATGTTGGCAAAATTAACTAAAGAAGTCCAAACTGGAGTCAAAGATACAAAAGATAAAGTTAAAGAAGTCTTTGGTAATGCCAGTGACGAGGCAGTAGCAAAATATAAACAAATTAAGACTTCGGTGATGGAAAAAGTAGCTGAGGTTAAAACTGCTGGAAAAGAGATTGATAAAGATAAATATGCGATGATTGTAGAAGATGTGGCTGAAGAATATAAAAGTGATTTAAAAGCTACTAAAGACGGAATGAAGAAATTGGTAACTCAATTAAAAGCTGATTGGGCAAAAGTTAAAAAAGCTTTAGTTTAATTTCTTAGCGATAAGATCGTTAAGTTTTTTAATACTGTCGGTGTCGATGATTGAAGTGTTTATGTCGGCACCGATTTGTTTTTGGATTTTTTGAATTTGAGATGGATCCAGAGTATCAGATTTAGTTAAAACAATTATTTCCGGTTTTTTGGCTAAAACTGAACTGTAATTGGATAATTCCTGACGAATAGTTTGATAATCTTTTTTAGGGTCAAGTGATTCAGCTGAGACACAGTGAATCAAGATTTTGGTGCGTTCAATATGTTTTAAAAATTTAATACCTAATCCCCGACCGTCAGCAGCACCTTCAATAAGTCCCGGGATATCAGCAATAATTAAACCAGCTTTGGTAACACCAAGATTTGGTTCGAGAGTAGTGAAAGAATAATTGGCAACTTTGGCATTGGCCGGAGTAATTTCATTTAATAAGCTAGTTTTACCGGCATTGGGTAAACCAATAAGACCGATTTGAGCAATAAGTTTGAGTTGAAGAAAAAGTTTTTTGGGAGTACATTTATAACCAAATTCTCGTTCTTGTGGGGTTTGGTTAGTGGAGGAGCGGAACATATAGTTTCCTTGACCACCACTACCGCCTTTGGCCATCAAAACTTTTTGTCCAACTTCAGTAACTTCTACAGAAGTACCATTATCATAACTGGCAACAGTACCAACTGGAACAGGGATAATTAAATCATCACCATTTTTACCAGTACGATTATTACGACCACCAGGTTGACCTGGTTGGGCAGCATAAACTTTGGAATGACGGAATTGATTTAATTTACTAATATCAGAAACACCCTCAAAATAGACAGAACCACCGTCGCCACCAATACCCCCATCTGGGCCACCTTTGGGGCGGAAAGCATCGGAGTAGAAATGGACAATTCCGTCCCCTCCATCGCCACCTTTGATAGTAATGTGAACTTCGTCAATAAGCATGAGAATAGTTTACCAGATAATGAGAATTTCCCCAATAGATAGTTTATTTTGAATTAGTAGCTAGTTGGCCGCAGGCGGCGGAATAAGATTGACCGAAAGATTTTCTGAGTGAGTACTCGACTCGATATTGATTTAAATAACTCATGAAAAGTTTTTGCTGGTCTTTGGTAGCTGGAGTCAAACCACCGTCAACTGGATTAAGAGGAATTAAATTAACGAAAAATAAACGATGAGAATGAACGAAATCAGCTAATAATTTGGCGTCAGTTTGGGACGTGTTTTTACTGGTAAGAGCGTATTCAAAAAAGAGCTGACGATTAGTGTGATTGACATAATATAAACAAGCTTTTTTAAGCTCGTTTAGACCATATTTTTTGGTAATGGGCATAATAGATTCTCGATATTTTTGATCAGCAGAATGAAGAGAAACGGCTAAATTAATTTGAGTATCAAGTTTGGTAAATTCGACAATTTTGTCAGCCACACCAGCAGTAGAGATACTGATTTTACGAGCACCAATATTTAAGCCATCAGTTGAGTTAATAATTTTGATAGCTTCAAGTAAATTGTCCCAATTTAGGAATGGCTCCCCCATTCCCATAAAAACAACTCGGCCAATAAATTTGGGATAAATTTTTTGATTCCAAAAAAGAATTTGATCAACAATTTCTTCGGCAGTTAAGTTGCGTTTGAAACCCATTTTACCAGTGGCACAAAATTGGCAATTTAGAGCACAACCAACTTGAGAAGAGACACAAGCAGTAATCCAGTCTTCATAGTCCATTAATACCGTTTCAATTAATTGATTGTCAGATAATTTAAGAAGAGATTTTTGGACTGAAGTGTCACCGATAGTTTTGGTTTCCGAAACGGAAAGTAAAGAAAATTTGTCAGAAAGTTGGGAACGTAAATCCTTGGAAAGATCAGTCATTTGATCGAAATTGGAATAACGACCAGAATAATAGTTTTTAACTATTTGACGAAGACGAAACGAAGGTAGATTTTGAGAATCAAGATAAGCTTTGAGTTGGTTTAGATCCATTGATTAGGCTTTGTTGATAGCGTCAAGATAATCCTGCTTTTGTCGAAAACCGACAATGGTTTCAACAGCTTGACCGTCTTTGAAAAGCATGACAGTTGGAATACCAGTAATACCATATTTCCCAGCTAATTCTTGAGATTCGTCAACGTTAACTTTGACGACTTTAACACCTTCGACTTCGTGACTTAATTCTTCAATGACTGGACCAAGCATTTGGCAAGGACCGCACCATGGAGCCCAGAAATCAACTAAAACTTTACCTTTGAAGTCTAAAACTTCGGTTTGGAAATCATTTTGAGATATATTTTGTGCCATAGGATGATTATAAACTATTATTTGGTTTTTACTAATTTTGCAGTGTAAATGATTTGACGAACAACACCATCTGGACCTTCAATTTGGTTAGTTCCAGAAAGGGCGACATATTGAGCTAAATAATCAGAAAGAGCAATTTTGAGTTCTTTGGCTTCCGTTTGGCTTTCTTTGAGTTTGTCGATAGTAGATTTAGCCTCAGGAGAACTGAGAACATTTTGTCTGGCGGTACTTTTTAATTTAGCCTGTTTTTTGGCTTCTTTTTCAACTTCTTGGTATTCAGCGTTATTTTCTAATAAAGTATCGATCATAGCTTTTTGTTCGTGGAGTTGTCGAGTGAGTTCGTCAAGTCGGGCAGAAGCATTGTTGATCATAGATTCAATATTGATGATGTTTTGAGCTTTATTTTCGTCTGGCATACTTTTAACTTTATCAAGGCTGAAATTCATCTTCAAGGGACAAAAGTTCTTTGACCGAGTTTAATCTAACAAGTTTCATTCTGAGAGATTTGGCATTAGGGAAATCGGAGGTATAAAGCAAAAAATGTTTACGAAGACTATCAAAACAACGGTGAGGAAAAACTTGGGCAAAGATTTGAGCATGAAGTAACATGGCAGAAAATTTTTCCTGAGGAGTGGCAGTGTGGTTATTAAAAGCCCAGGGATTACCGCCGGCAGCACGACCGATCAAGACTCCATTAACGCCATATTTTTGACAATACTCTAAGCACTGTTTTTGATTCTGAACATCACCGTTACCAAATACTTTTATCCCTGTTCCTTTGGCTAATTTAACGACTTTTTGAATTTCACCCCAATCAGCTTGGCCAGCATAGGCTTGTTTAAGAGTTCGGCCATGAATGGTTAAAAAATCAATTGGCTGGCTTAGCAGATTTGGAATCCAAGTTTCAACAATAGGTTTGTCGACACCTAGACGGGTTTTAACGGATAAAGTTGGTTTTAACGTCGATAGAGACGCATCATGATGCGTCTCTACATTAATACCAGAATATTTTTTGTTATGTTTGATAACGTCTAAGGTTTTTTGATTAAGATCAATGTCGGTGATTTTGATTTTCCCAGAAAACCAATCATCAATCCCCTGTCGGACAGATTGAATAATTTGAACCGCTAGATCTGGTTTACCGATTAAGGCAGCACCTGACCCATGTTGAGTGACAGTTTTGGCGGGGCAACCCATGTTAATATCAATACCATCAAAACCGAGTTCAGAAAGGATAATGGCTGATTTATAAAAACTTTCCGGATCTTTACCAAATAGTTGACCGATAATAGGCCGTTCCTCGGGAGAAAATAAAAGAGTGTCGTAGAGTTTGATGCCACCACGAGAGATCCCCTCAGCACTAACAAATTCAGTAAAAATTAGATCTGGTTTGACGATTTTAGTTTGAACTAAACGAAAAGCTTCATCAGTAATCCCGTCCATAGGAGAAAGGCCGAGGATTGGAGTTTTTTTTAAAAAATCCATTATTTTTTCTTACTTTTGGCAGCAAATTTGGCACCAACCTTTGATCCAAAATGGCGCTGTTTAAAGACAGTACTACGAACGTGTAAAGGAGAGCTGGCTAAATATTCTGGTTTTTGACCAGACTTGGGACGAAACTTTTTCTTGTTTTTTGTCGGAAAAGATTCGGGAATAAATTTGGGAGTGTATTCCCCACTGGTGTCACGATTTAAAGATTTACCCAAAGAATTAAAGACAGGTTTACCCCCTTTATATTTTTTGGATTTGTTGGGCCGAGAATTATTTTCAGAAAAATTTCGAGATGAACTTCTGGGAGTAAATTCAGAAAAATGAGCCTGTGAGCGCTTCTTTTGATATTCTGATGTGTCTGAATCAGGGTGTGGGAGGTAATTTAAAGCCTGGCGACGATTAGGGTGTCTAACTAAGGCTTCTTCGTGGCGAGCTTTACCTTCTGGAGTTAAAAATGGATCAGGTTGAGCATAATCAACGATGATAGTTCGATCGCCTAATTTATAGTTATGGAATTTTTCTTTGGCGTGAATAGCGTCATTTAAATTTTCATATTCAATGTAACCTAAACCGCGGCTTTTACCCCAACGATTGTGCATAATTCGTAAAGAAACGATTTTCCCTTCGGAGATAAACAAACTTAAGAGTTCACCTTCGGTAAACCGATAAGGCAAACTGCCAATAAAAAGGCGTTTGGAGACAGGATTGTTTTGGTTCATAGATATGAGTTATTATAACCTATGATTAAACAAGAAGTGATAGTTTTAGGGAACTTAGAGACAAATTGTCATTTGGTTTGGGATGAGGAAACTAAAAAAGGTTTAGTAATTGATCCAGCTGATGACG
>CAZCWF010000017.1:0-6490 GCA_964502305.1 uncultured Gammaproteobacteria bacterium
TTTGCTAAACCTGCGTCAGAAATGGCATGTGGGTTCGACTCCCATCCCTTCCGCATTGTATGAATTTTTTGTTTCAAACACTAATCTGACAGACTTAGTGTTTGTTTAGATCTAAACAATTTTTGATAAACTCTAATCTTTTAAACAATTCCCCATAACGAACACCTTTGACGCTTGTGTCAGATCCATATTCATCTTTTTTTTCATAAAAAGATTGATATATCGAACCAATTGCTAAAAGTTCAATTATTCCGGCGTACATAAGTGAATCCTTAGATTGAGAATCCCTTAAATCGTATATAAACCAATTAGGGAAAGGACAGTCCTTACTTTTTTTGGCTGCAATTAGCCCTTGTTGGTGGAGTTCATCTAAGGAATGAACATCACCAACATATTCTCTTATGGCTGACTGAAAACTACTTAGGTTTTCTGGCGGGTTTTTTTCTTGACCTAAAAAATATTTTGTTATAGCCAAATTATCTGGGGATGACATTACTTCTTTGATGAGATCTTGATTGTATCTGGCGTAATAAGACAGTACGGTACCAAAGTTAAGTGATTTTAGATTATCTATGTCTAAATAAAGATAATTATCCTGATATTTTATAAACCCTTTATTTACGGCTACTAAAAAACAATTAACAACAGCTCGATTAAATCGTGATTGAGTTTGCTGCTCTTTTTTAAAATATTTTCTGGCCTCTGCAAAAGCGGTTAATATTTTTTGACGTTTTTCCGGCGGTTCGTTTTCAATTTGACTAAAAATTCTGTCTTTTAAATTAAAAATCTCGTTTAACCTTTTTTGATCAATCTCCAAAGAAGAAAGATTTCTCTCAAGAGAGTCAGTGTGACCATCTAATCTATCCATAGTTAAAATAATCGGACGGTAAAAATACGATAAATCTGGTTGTTGCTGAGAAAAACAATGAATAAGTCGATAACCAGTATCATAATCTTCATAACCATATCCAAAAAATGGGCGAGGGGATATTTCGTTAAGATAGTCATATGATTTCAGACGAAAAGATATTTGGGACGACCCGTATTTTGAATTACAGTTATATTCCCTAGCTTTCATTAGATTTTCATTTGGACCACCACTAGTAAAATCCATAGAATAACCTGGCGGCAAAGAATTCATTGGATTAAAAAGATAATTAAGTTCAGGACATTGAGAAAAAATTTGCTGAATACTTTTCACATAATTATTGTTTGAGGGAATAGTGTCAGCATCAAACAAACTTAAAATGATATTCGGGTTAGATGAAAAACGAACCTTAGCAAAGTCAACACCTAATGTTCTAAGCGCACCGATTGAAACTTGTTGATTATATTTTTCTTTATACGGAGTTCTCTTAAAATCCATAGCAGTAGCATTTATAAGAACAAAACTTATGGTAGTGGCTTGTTTCGCGGTCAAGTATAAAATATCCCTTTCCAAGGGGTCGGTAGTTGATTGAAAAATTTCTTCAGTGACAGAACCTTTATCTCTAAATTCTTTTTGAATATCAATAATTTTTCTGACGAATCTAATTGATTTATCAGCTTCTTCTAAAGAGGAATATTTGTTTGTATTTATTAGGTCGTTACCTATATTAAATAAAAGTTCGACTTCAAAAGATTCTCCTTTTTGCGGATTTTGGGATAACATTGCTTTTATAAAACGCAACAAATTACCATTTTCCCACTCTCCTTTGACTGGGACAGAGAAGACTAAAGTAGTGTTTTCTAATGGCTTATTGGCAAATATCTCAGGGAGATCTTTATCGACAACTCTTTCTGTATTTCGACCATAATCATTTGAGGAAAAATTAAAATGTGCTTCTGGTTCAATCATCTTTAATTTATTGGTAAGTACGGGATTATAGTACAATATATTAAATTAGTCTAATTTAGCCTAAAATGAATTAATGAAATTTTGGAAAATTGGGATTTTGGTTTTTTCATTAGTGCTTGGTTTAGTAACGACAAAGAGTGTGGAGGCACAGACTAATAATGAAAATAGTGCTGAGGCAAGGGTGGAAAAAGTAGTTGAAGAAAAACAGATTGAGATTGAGGGCCAAAACCAGCTTTATCAAAAAATTGAATTAAAAATATTAAATGGATCTGAAACGAATAAAACAATAATTGTAGAAAATGGTAAAGAGGCTTTAGCCAATGTGACCAAATATGAAGTTGGAGAAAAGGTTATTGTAACTAAAGAAGAAACATTAGATGGATCTGACTATTATTCAATAACTGATTTTGTTCGAAGGGATAGTTTGTTAGTGTTGGCAGCTTTATTCGTAATATTAACGGTGATGATAGCCAAAGGAAAAGGAATAATGTCAATTTTGAGTATGGTGTTTACTTTTGGAGTAGTTTTTATTTATGTCTTGCCAAATTTATCTAATGGAGCAAACCCAATTTTAGTGGCATTAGTAGCATCAATAACAATTATTCCAATTTCTTTTTATATGGCACATGGAGTCAGCCAAAAGACAACCGTAGCAGTAGTAGCTTCGATAATAGCTATGGGGGTAACTGGAATATTGTCACTAATGTTTATTAGTTTGGGACGGTTAACTGGCCTATCTTCTGAAGAAGCAGGGATGTTTTTAGTTCAAAGATCAGGTAATTTTGATATGAAAGGACTATTGTTGTGTGGAATAATTATTGGAGCTTTGGGAGTTTTGGATGATATTACAATTTCTCAAGCATCGATAGTAAATGAATTAATTAAAGGTAACGACAAACCAAAAGGAGGGATGATTTATAAGCAAGCAATGAATGTGGGGCGAGACCATATCTCCTCAATGGTGAATACTTTGGTTTTAGCTTATGCTGGAGCTTCCCTACCGTTGTTATTAATTTTTGTTAATAATCCACACCCATTTAGTGAGATTATTAATTATGAATTTCTGGCCGAAGAAATAATTAGAACTTTGGTGGGCAGTATTGGTTTAATTTTGGCAGTTCCGATAACAACTTTTATCGCAGTTAATTGGATTAGAAAGGATAAAAATAATGTTTTGGCAGAAAAAAAATAATCAGATTGGTTTGGTGTTAGGAGGCGGTGGAGTCCGAGGGTTTTTCCATATGGGGGTAATTACGGCTCTTCAAGAAATGAAAATAGAAGTCAAAGAAATTTCGGGGACATCAATCGGGGCAATAGTTGGTTTAATTTATGGGGCGGATCCAAATGTAAATTTTAGAGAAATAACTAAAGAACTAGGTTTTTTTGGGTTAGTTAAGTCAATGGCTTTAGGAACTAAAAACTACCAAGAAATAGAGAAGTTCTTAAAAAGATATATTAAAGTAGAGAAATTCGAAGAATTAAAAATTAAAACAAAAATTAACGCAACTGATATTAATAACCAAAAGGAAGTAATATTTAGTAAAGGAAATATCTACCCTGGGGTGGTGGCATCGATGTTGGTACCGGGGGTGTTTACTCCCCTAAAATTCGAGGAAACATTTTTAGTTGACGGGGGTGTAAGTAATAATTTACCCATAACATTAATTAATAAATCAAAAAAAATATTAGTTTCTGACATTAGTGGACCATTTAAAAAAATAGATAAAAAGATGGCAGCTTTTGATGTGCTATATACTGCTTATGCGATTACTCAAAGTAACTTGGCCAAAGAAAAAGCTAAAATGATAAGAAATAAAAAAATAATTGAGGTGAAATTGGATGAAAATAAAACTTTTATTCTTGATTTTAGAAAAAAGAATTACGAACATTTATTTAATTTAGGTTATAAAAAGACGATGGAGTTAGAAAACCAATTATGTCGATAAATAAAGATTGGCATTTAAAAAATAAAATGCCAAAAAATCCGACTAAAGAGGAAAAATTAAAATGGCATATAGAACATATTAAAAATTGTGATTGTAGAAAACCAACAGAAAAATTACAAAAAGAGATTGATGAATATTTAAAACAAAACTAATCTAGGGGTGACAGAAAAATTTCTGCCACCAAAGAATAGTTTTACTTCTTTTTACCAAAAAGAGAGAGTAGTAAATAGACAGCAGAAAGCCCAACGAGATCGTAAACTAGTTTAGAAAGAAAAGACATGTCACCAAAAATTGCGGCAACTAAATCAAAGTTTAAAAAACCAACCAATCCCCAATTAAGCCCACCGACAATAACCAAAACAAGACAGAGAGTATAAAGACCTTTCATTTTAAACTCACCCCCTTTTAAGAAACGATTAACCTAACTAATAGTAAATTAAATTAATTTTGATGTAAAGTTAGGTATTATTTTTGTATGTACTAGTGATGTATGTCAGATGATTTAAAGGATTTTATTAGAGGATAAATCTCTCCCAAAAGATAAAGACTTCCAGTAACAACCACCGGGGTGTTAGTTTTTTTAACATAGTCAAAAGCTTTTGAAATATCTGCAATATATTTAAAATTAGAAAAATTTAGACTAGAAAAGACTTGATTAAGAGTTAAATTTGATTGGGAAAGCTGGATCATATCTTGAGAAATAACCTTAAATTTGGTGAGGATTATTTGATCAGCAATCGGAATAATCATTTTAATCATTTTGGCAAAATCTTTGCGCTGTTTAAAGGCCAGAAGAAAAGTAAATTTTTGGTCAGGGAGGAAAAGTTTAATACTCTTGATAAGAGCAGCCATTTTTTGAGGATTATGGGCACCATCAAAGATAAAATATTTATGATTGATTTTTTGTAAATCAACTCGACCAGGGAAATTGCAATCAAAAATTGTTTGATGAATCGAATTTTTATTTAGCAAAAAATTATCACGCGAAGATAAAAATTGAAGAACTGAAAGGGCTAAAGCACTATTATCAATTTGATAAAGACCAATTGTATTAAGTTTAATGGATTGGAGGTGTAAATCGGCAAAACTAAAATCGTATTCGAGAGTAAAATTTTGAGGATGAATATGAGTAATATTTTTTTTATGATCAATATAGTTGATAACGGTTTGATTGTCTGAAGCGGTTTGGTTAAAAACTTTTTTAACAATAGGTTTCTGACTGATAGAAAAACACGGATTATAGGGGTGGATAATACCGGCTTTTTGGGTGGCAATCGAGGTTAAATTAGAACCCAAAACATTGGTGTGGTCAAGACCAATTTTAGTTAAAACAACGACTTTGTCAGATGAATTGATAGTATTACTGCCATCCATAAGACCGCCAAGACCAGTTTCAATAACGGCATAATCAACTTTTTTTTGATAAAAAATATGAAAAGCTAAAGCAATGAGAATTTCAAAAAAAGTTGGGTTACTAAACTGGGTAGTTTTAATTTTTTCAATAACAGGGATGATTTGATTAAGATAAAAAACAAAATCTTTTTGAGAAATTAATTGATTATTAATTTGAAAGCGCTCACGAATATCTAAAAGATGAGGTGAAAGAGTTAAGCCGACATTAAAACCTTGACCGACTAAAAGCGAACTAAGATAAAAAGAGGTAGATCCTTTACCAGAAGTTCCAGCAATATGAATGGTTTTAATTTTGTCTTGGGGATTATCAAGGAGACGGAGAATTTCTTTTTGACGATCAAGGCCAAGGTTACCTGGAAATCGTTTGTTTCCTTTTGGAACCGCTTGACGTAAATATAAAAGCGCCTGAGAAAAATTTTTAACAACCACAAGTTATTTCTTTAACCATTTAATACCTAAGTAAACAAAAGGAGTAGATAAAGTGGACATAAAAACTTTGAGAAGCCAATAAGGAAGAATAATTCCTAGTAAAAAGTGAAAGTTGTTAGAAAAATCTTGGGCTGGATTATAGAAAGCTAAAGTCATAAAAACTAAAGTATCTAAAAGAGTAGCTAAAATATTGGAAAGATTATTTCTAAACCATAAACCATATTTAGACAATTTTTGCTTGAGACGCCAAAAAACTTTAATATCGGCAAAATTTGAAGCGGCCATAGCGATAAGACTCGCAATGGAAATACGAATAGATTGAGAAAAAATAGTTTTATAAGCTTCGTTGGTAGCAGCGTAACGAGATGAAGGTGGTAGGACAACAGCAAAAGCGGCTAATAAAATTAGAAGCAAAACAACCAAGAGAGAAATTTTGGCTAAATTTTTGGTTCGTTTAAAACCAAAAGTTTCAATAAAAATATCATTGATAGAAAAAATCCAAGGCATGAGAAACATACCGATAGATCCAGTTAAGTTAAAATTAGAAATTTTGAATAAGGGAAAAGTTTTACTACCCATAAGTTCGGCAGTAATAATACAAAAGACATAAAGTCCAATTAAAATATCTGATTTTAAGATTGTTTTTTCGGAAAGATTGATAGCCATGATTAGTAAAATAACGATTAATAGCGTTATTTTACACTAAAAACTGTTACTTATCCCCTACTTATTTGGTCTTAAAATACAACGATAATAAGGTAAATGCCAGAGAGTGTGGAAAACACCAACTAAACTCATAATAATACCCAACTCAACATGGTACCAGATTAAAGGTAAATACCAAGTTAAAGATAATTGTTGGTCG
>CAZCWF010000017.1:6500-7701 GCA_964502305.1 uncultured Gammaproteobacteria bacterium
CCAAAAATAAGCCTAAAAGACAAGAAACTAGAAAAGTAATTAGTAAAATAACATTCCAAAAACGGCGGTGTTGGATTTGGCTTATTTTATTAAATTTGACTAATAAAAAACTAATAAAATAAATACCAAGAACAAGAATAGTGATAAGAATAAAATTATAGTTAGACATGGTTTATTCTAAAGTAATAGCCTGAACAGGACAATTATTAATAGCTAGAGCTAGTTTAGAGGAACTTAAATTGGTGGTAGAGATGACAGTAGCCAATCTACCAGACATTTCAAAATGCTCTGAGTCAATACGAGCACATTTACCACAACCGCGGCAACGATTAGATAAAACAGCTAGTTTTTGATAAACAGTATTACTATTGTTCTGATCGGTTGGAATAACAGATGAAGAATTTGAAGAACTATTATCATTAATGGTTGGTGTTTGAGTGAAAAGTTTAGCTTTAATACCATATAAAACTAAAATTGATGAAGAAACTAAAATAGTGGGTAGGACAATTTTTTTATATTTCATATTGATATTAATTTATTAAATTAGGCTGTAAATTAGCTGAAAATAATATATTTTATAATAGAACTATGAGATTAATTAAGCCGATAGCTATAGTTCTGCTAGCTGGGGTGACTTTTTGGTTGTGGCAAAATGAAAAACCTAGTTTTATAACTGGTTTGAATCGAAAAACTAGTTTAATTAATAATGAAGTAGAAGAAATAACTTATGATTTGACACCAACACCAACCGCAATAGACGAAGAAGTAGTCCCAACAAAAAAAGTGATAGCAGGAGTAACCAAAAAAGTAACTGCACCAACACCAACAGTAGACACTGAACCTTGGGGTGTGGCTAAACAAGTAGATGAAGTAACCTGGACAATGAAGGTAGGAGAGGATGAAGTTATGGCTACAGCTAGCGAAATTTTTGGGGCTTTAAATGAATATCGGAAAAGATATGGATCCCAAGCTTTAACTTGGGATAATAACTTAGCTGATTATGCTAAAAGTAGGGCAGAATACTTAAATAATTTAAAAAATGTAGATAAACATGAAGGTTTTAGTAATTTTGTAGAGAATGAGGATGGGTTTAATAAATTAGGGTTTACGGCTTTGGGTGAAAATATAAGTTATGGATACAAATTAAATGGGGTTCATATTATTGAATGGATGTATGCGGGAGATGAGCCGCATAACAAAA
>CAZCWF010000017.1:7711-10729 GCA_964502305.1 uncultured Gammaproteobacteria bacterium
TGGCAACTTGTTTGATTTTTGGAACCGGAAAAATGTAATTTTGTGGTAAGATTAAATATATGACAAAAACACAACAGAACCTCTTAAAAGCTTTTGCTGGTGAAAGCCAAGCACGAAACAGATATACCATATTTGCCAAGATGGCAAGAAAGGAAAATTTGGAATGGATAGCGAGAGTATTTGAAGAAACCGCTGATCAAGAAAGAGCTCATGCTGAAGAAGAATATGAAATGATTACTGAACCAATGGTAACGGCCGAAGATACTTTATTAATTAAACCTTTTTCAAAAAATACTTTGGAAAATTTGAAATATGCGGCTGAGGGTGAACATCATGAATGGACAGAGATGTATCCATCTTTTGAAGAACAAGCAAAAGCTGATGGAGATTTAGAAGCAGAAAGACTTTTTAGAGAAGTTAAGGAAGTAGAAGAAAAACACGAAGAAAGATACATTATCTTGGCAAAACATATTGAGGCGGGAACTTTATATAAACAAGATCGTGAATTTGAGTGGAAATGTTTGAATTGTGGTTATATTCACAAAGGAACGACTCCTCCAACAACCTGTCCGGTGTGTAAAAAACCATTCACTTGGTACATGGCTTTGGGTTTGATCAGATAGTTTTAGATTAATTAACTTTGAGATTTAGTATAATAAGGGGCTTTGTTGGTTTCCGTAGTTCAATGGATAGAATACTCCCCTCCGAAGGGAGTGATGTGAGTTCGATTCTCGCCGGGAACACAAATCAGTAGAAAGTTTATAAAGTTAAAAGTAGAAAGTTGAAAGTAAAAAAAAATAAAAACCTCTCTCCGGATAAATCGGTATCTCCCCTTAAAAAGGGGAGAAATCATAAATCAATAGTGCTAGTGGGCGGGTGTTTTGATGTTTTACATGTGGGCCATATTATTTTTTTGGAAAAGGCAAAAAAAATAGGGGGTAAATTAATTGTCCTATTGGAATCTGATAAAAAAATCCGGGAAAATAAGGGGAAAAATCGGCCAATAAATAATCAAGATAATAGGGCTCTGGTTTTGTCAAAATTAGAAATGGTGGATAAAGTAATAAAACTCCCCTATTTAAAAACTGATGATTATTTTGAAATAATCAAAAAAATAAAACCGAGTTTTATAGCAGTAAGTAAGGACGATAAAAATTTGTCTAGAAAAAAAGAGCAAGCAAAATTAGTTGGGGCAAAATTAGTCGAAGTAACGAAACAAATACCCTCTCAATCAACAAGTAGAATAATAGAAATAATTACTCAAGATCTGTAATATCGATTTCAGGGATACTGCTTTTAATATCATCTAAGAATTTTGAATAATCTTCAAATTCGATGTTGGTTGGAGGTTGGAAATCAGAATCAGAAATTGTAGTAGGTGAACATTCACCTTGGTAGTCAGTATCTAAATCTAATTGGGATTCAAGCATGTCTCCATCGGTTAAACTGGCGTCATCGGCTTGATCGTCAGATGAATTAGCAAAGTCGGCTTTAAATTTGGTAGCAAATGATTCACCGGTTACATGATCTCCCCAAGTATAAATATATTCGCCATCACTAATAGTATTTAATATTTCTTGACCAACGCCAGTATTGATAGTTAAGGTTTGTTTAAATTTTTGACCATTAATGATAATTTCACTTTGAAAACTACCCTCTTGATTAGTACCAGTATAAGTACATTTTTGAGGAACATTTTGAGCAATTAATTGGCGAAGGGAAAAACTAGAATTGGTGTCGGTTAAATCAGAAATATTACTTTCCGCAGGAACATTTTTATTGAGACTACAGGCGGAAAAAAGTAATGAGCTAATAAGTATTAGACTAAGGTTTAAGTATTTTTTCATTTTGTCTTAAGAATCAATAATTAATCAATTTTAACATTTCGGGATATAATCACTTACTAATGAAAAATGAGGCAATTAAGATTAAAGATAATCTCTATTACGATGAGCGATCGGCTGGTGGAATAGTTTTTCGTGAAAGTAAGGGTAAAATTTGTTGGCTTTTGATTAAAACTATTCCAGGTTATAAATCAAGAAAGAAGGATAAAAGTGCTCCGGTTTATAAATTTCCAAAAGGTCATTTGAAAGATGGAGAGTTTTTGAAACAGGCAGCACTAAGAGAAGTAGAAGAGGAAGGAAAAGTTAAAGCTGAGGTTTTAGCCAAAATTGGTTCAAATAATTATATTTTGTGGGATGCAGAAAATAGAAAAAAAATTATTAAAAAAGTGACTTTCTTTTTGATGGAATATGAGGGAGAAAGTAGCTTGAAATATTATGATAGCGAAATGGTGATCGATAGAGATTGGTATGATTTTGATGAAGCAAGCGAAAAATTGGAATATGATAGTGAAAAGGTATTGCTTAAAAAAGCCAAAATGAAATTGGAAAGTCTGATGAGAAAATAGACGAATAAAACACGAAACTTGTGTATAATTGGTTATGGAGAAGAATAGTTTGATGATTGCTGGTTTGGTGGCTTATTTGTGTGAAGGAACAAAATTAAGGAAAGATAAAAGATATAAAAACACTTTTCATTATGTGATTGAGTTTACTAATTCGGATCCTAATTTAATAAAAATATTTATTAACTTTATGAGACAAGAATTAAATATTGATGAGACTAAACTTCGTTGTCAAATTGCTGTTTATGATGGTTTTAAGGTTAAAAAAACTGAAAAATTTTGGTCAAGAATAACAAAGATACCATCGAACAATTTTAATAAAACGATTATATTTAATCCAAAAATACTAGCAAATAAAATTAATTTGTTGGGAACTTGTAAAGTTAGATATCATGATAAAGCAACTTTTTTAAGACTTAATAAGCTTATTATTGATAATATCGGAATTGAATCAAGTTTGATAAAATAGGCTTACCGGAGGGGTCGCATAGTGGTCTAGTGCGTTCGCTTGGAAAGCGAATGTGTCGCAAGGCACCAGGAGTTCGAATCTCCTCTCCTCCGCTTGTGATTTAATTTATTTATGGACCAAAAAGTTTCTGAATATATTGATA
>CAZCWF010000018.1:0-6231 GCA_964502305.1 uncultured Gammaproteobacteria bacterium
TTTTTTAATTCATCTAATATTCTATTAAAAACCTCTTCTTTTGATCCCATTCCATCAATAAAAATACACTTATCACCAGAATTTTTTGAATACCAAACATAACCCTGACGACACTTTTCCATCGTCTCCAACTTATCAAAAATATCCTCATCACCCCGCTTACTCATTCTTTCCAAAGCCACTTTGGGCGGAGTGTCAATCACCACCACCAAGTCCGGTTTGTCTACCACTAACTGATTTATCTCCAAAAATTTTTCTCGCCACTCTTCATTAGAATACGCCACATTTACTGGATAATATCTATTCCCTATTACCAATTTCCCTTCATTTAAAGCTGGTTCAATTATTTTTTTAAAATGATTTCTTCTGTCACTGATAAATAAAAGTTGTAAAGCTTGCGGATCAAGCTGTTCTTCTTGTTTTTTTATTATTTTTTCTATCAAAATTCCTGTTGGAGTATCTCTAGTGTGTTCTCTCGTCGCCAAATAGTTAATTTCGGTTTTTTTCAAATATTCTTCCAACAATTCAACCTGAGTATCCTTTCCTGAAGCGCCTATTCCCTCAAAAACTATAAACTTTCCTTTAGATTTCATCTTTCAATTTTGCCCCTTTAATATTTTTCCAAATTCCACAAGACATCTTTCCTTGGTCACAAATTTTTTCTGACACACACGGTGGACCAGCATTCTCAAAAATAATTGGCGCCACTTTTTTTACTAAAACTAACATCTGTTGTGCCACTTCTCTAATTTCCCATTGAGCCCGAGTACACGATCTAACACTAAAAAAATGTAATAATTCTCTGGCATTCATTGTCATTACAATTTTCACTTGAATCGATTGTGGCTGACAAAATCTAGCATCCTCTGCCGGAATTCCTGTTTCCACTAATTCATTATAAAGTTCTTGGGAATTATCTAAATGTTTTTCATATTTTTCTAACAATTTTTTATCTGCCAAAGCTCTAATTTTTGGTGGAATTCTATAAGCTGCATCTCCTCGTTTTACATATCTTCCTGATTGAATCGAAAAAGAGGCAATTCTATGACGAATCAAATGAATTTCCGTCACCCGACTAACTCCATCAATCGCAAAAGTAAAACTAGCATGCTCTAATGTTGATGTATGTCCTGAGCTTATTACTTGTCTAATCAATCTTTTCTTAACTTCATCCGTAGTTTTTTCCTTTAATTCTTTTGCTCCCACCGATGAATAACATTGTCTTATCGCTGCCACTACATTCTGTTCTGGGTCAGAAGTATAACCAATTAATTCAACTTTCAATTTATCTTGCTTTGCCATTTATCAAAAATCCCTTAATTTTTAACTCTGACCAAATTTAATCTAATAATAAGTTTTATTCAATTCACTAAAACTAGGTCAAAAGACTAAGCTTTTACTTCAGATTTTTCTGTCAATCCCGCTACCATCCTGTATCCACCAAACATCATCCCGCTATAAATTAAATCTCCCATCAAAGTATTTCTAAAAAATGGAATTGCCATTACATAACACTGGGCTAAACCGGTCAAATTTTTAGCGTACATATCACCCATATTCATCAACCAAACCCCAAAATTAGTCACCACAAAAAATAACACTGAAGATAATATCGTTCCACCTAATATCCACTTAAAATTATTATGTTTTTTCAAAATTATCCCAATAACCCCAGTCAACAAAAAGCTTCCATAAACAAACAAAATTGTATTATGAAATCCCAAAAAAATATCTGACAAAAACATTATCACGATTGGCAATATCAACGCATATTTTTTACTAAAATAAACTCCTCCAAACAAAGCCATCGCCGCTATTGGTGCCATATTTGGCAAATGCGGCAAAAACCGCATCACCACCGCCATTAAAATAATTAAAACCGGCACTAATATTTTCTTCATATTTTTAATAATTTTCTATTTTCCAATCAATAATATCGTCATTTTTAGTCTGATAACCAGCCGATCCTACCACGGCCATTTCTCCGTTCACATAAAATCCCCAAAACTCTCTTTTTTCATTATCAGCTTTTCTTCCATTTATCGACACCACCATTCCTGTTCCATCTTGCTCTACCGCCGTTTTTTCTCTCAATAAAGTCAGTGCATCTATTCCATCTCTACCCTTATATTCAAAAATATTATTTTCTATCACTTCACTTTTAACTTCATCAACGATCTTGTTTTCAACTTTAGGCTCTTTAGCTTCAAATACAAACCCAATTCCTAGCAACACCAATGTCACCATCAATATTTGTTTCCAATTATTTTTTAACCATAAACTTACTTTTTCCATTTGTAAGCTAATATAACACAAACTCCAACACATTTTGATAATATCAATTATGTTCTTTGCTTATATAATAGTCATTTTTCTCACCATTTTCATCATTAGCTATACTAGTTACCATCTCTACATCCAATCTATACCTGGTGCTCCTTTTTATCCCACCACTCAAAATGATATAAAAACCATTTTTAAATTTCTAAAATTCAAACCAAATGATACTTTTATTGACCTCGGTTCAGGTGACGGTCGAATTATCATTTCTGCTGCCCAACATGGCCTAAAAAGTATTGGTTATGAACTCAACCCATTTTTAATTCGCCGATCCCAAGAACAAATTAAAAAATTAAAATTATCTAAATTAGCCAAAATAGAACCCAAAAATTTTTGGAAAGCCAATTTTAATCAAGCTGATATTATTTGTATTTACCAATACCCTAAATACAATAAGAAATTAGAACTTATTTTCAAAAAAATCAATCATCCTATTACTGTAATCATCAATGATTATCCGTTCCCAAATAAAAAACCATATCTTATTAAAGGAAAAATTTACTTCTATAAATTCCCATAAATATCACAAAAGATATCAATAAGTGTATAAAAACAGGTTATTAACAAAATGGACACTTTTCTCCTTTATACCAACAACCACATTTTTTACATTCTTTATAATCATCTGGAATTTCACCAAACTTTACTTGCCCGTCAGCCCCAATATAATAGCCAACTTTATTTCCAAACTCACCTACTGCCGTTGTAAAAGCACAACCAAAACTATCTACTTCATTAACTCTCAACATTTCTCCATACATATAGTTTCTTAACTCATCTCGACTCAAAACCGCTCTTTCGCTCTCCACCTTACCTCGAGACAAAGCCTTATAGCACGCAGAATACAATCTAAATATCAAATCAGAATCTTCTGTCAATTTTGTCCCAAAACTTTTTTCAAATTCATCAACATAATCACCAACTACGTTCTGTATCAAATCCAACGTACAAGAATTCTTTACTTCATTCAATTGAAACAAATTAAACAACTCTGTTAATTCTAAACTTGAACTAATTGGTGCCGCTAAAATTTCAAAATTATCTTTTACTTCTGGTTCTCCCGATAAAAATGATCTCATTCGATTCATATCTTCAAAATTTTCCTTGACTACAATTCTATTCCAGATTACTCGTCCATCATCTTCTACCCGCCAAAAGTCAACACAGTCGCTTGGATAATAATATTCTTCATTTTTTGGACTAAAATTAATCCACACTAATTCTGGATGCTCTCTTAAACCTTGCTCAATTTTCGTAATCGATTCTGTTTCTTCCTTTCTATTACCTCTAGCTGTCAATTCTACTGTTTTTTGTCCAGAAACTGGGTCATATAACCGTCCTTCACTATCTCGCCGATATTCTATCGTAAACTGAACCATCCCAAAATCTTCTTGTAATTGAGTTAATAATTCCAATGACAAATTTACTCTTCTATCTTTCCCTTTTAATCTTTGTAAGAAAGCTTCTTCTTTTTCTGGAGAAAAACCAACAGTGTATTCACTCATACTTACTTTTGCTCGAAAGTTTTGGTCATCTGGCTTAAGGTTTTCACCTTTCACAGTTGCGGCACAGCTTGGGATTTCCACCCAATTCCCCTTTTAATTTTTAATTATTTCGTATAGCCTGTACAAATAAATAATCCGACAATCTATTAATATACACTAAAATATCCATATTTATTTTATCTCTTTTACTTAAAGTCACTAATCTTCTCTCCACTCTTCGACAAACAGTTCTCGACCAATTAAATTCTTGTGCTTTTTTAGTTTCAAAATTTAAAAATTTTTCTAAATTTATATCCTCTTTTTTTATTTCTTGTTCTAATTGTCTTATTCTTATATCTAGTTTCTTGAATCCTGAATCACTACCGATGTCTCCCATTATTTTTCTTAAATCATCTAAAACTCTTTTGTCTACTCCAACCATTTCTAAAACCGACTCCAATTCATCAATTTCACCAACAGTTTCCACCAACAAATCGTCCTTACTGATTCGTTGGTTTCCACAAGTTGTTTGACCCTGGTCGCCGGTTTTAGTTGTTATCATTTTTTAACTACATTTTGAATAACCACAAAACGGATTTGTACATTTGAAACAGCCTTCCTCAGCTCGAAGTGGCGAACCACAATCTGGGCATGCTCCAAATTTGCTCTCAGCCTGAGTCAATTCCTCACGACTTTTAGCTACGTCAATATGACTTACTGGAGTATTTTGATCATCAAAAATACTTAGCTGTTCACCTTTAGAAATCTCCAAAACTGATTTACCAACTGCATCAAACATACTCAAAACCGCGCTATTCCCCATTCCTACTTTTTGTCCACAAGAAATTCCTACCAATTGTTCTGAAATTTCATCTAAACTAGCCCCATATTTTAATGCTAACGATGATAATCTCCCTGTCACTTCAGCGGCTGCTGCCAAATAACCACCAGATTTACCTAAATTCACAAATACTTCCACCGGGCCATCCCCTTCTTCATAAAAAATTGAAGTATAAACACTACCTACATCACATTTCTTTTTAACTCTCAAACCATTTGCCACAATTGGGGTTGGTTTTTTCTTTGGCGCTGCTACACTAACTTCACTAATTTCTTTTTCTTTACTCTTTACTTTTTGAAGTGGTTCAAACGATCTTGATCCAGTTCTATAAATAGTAATCCCTTTTGTTCCCAAAGAATAACTCAATTCATAAGCTTTTCGTACATCATCAACTGTTGCTGTCTCAGGTAAATTAATTGTTTTTGATACCGCATTATCTGTAAATTCTTGGAAAGCTGCTTGAATTCTAATATGCCATTCTGGATCAATTTCTAATGCTGTAATAAACACGTTTCTTAATTCAGCTGGAATTTCTTCAAGCCCTGTCAAGACACCCCCATTAGCCACTATTTTTTGGATTAATTCTTCAGAATATACCCCTTTCTTTTTTAATTCATCAACTAATACTGGATTTACATTATAAAGAGTTTTTCCTTCAACTGTATTTTTCTGATAGCCCAAAGAAAATACTGGTTCAATCCCTGAACTTGCATCTGCCAAAATACTAATTGTTCCCGTCGGAGCAATAGTTGTTAAAGCCATATTTCGTGGTTTGTAATCAGTTCCAGCAAATACACTCACATTCCACAAAGGGAAAGTTCCTCGTACTTTTGCCAATTCACAAGTCGCTTCTCTGGCAGTTTCTGTCACAAATTTCATCATTTTTTTAGCCCAAGCAATACCCTCTTCTGAATCGTATCTCACCCCCAACTTAAATAATGCATCAGCAAAACCCATTATTCCTAAACCAATTCGACGAGTATCACTTACCATTTCTCGAATTTTTTGTACCGGAAACTCATTTACTTCCACCACATTATCCAAAAAGTGAACTCCAATAAAAATTATTCTTTTTAATTCTTCCCAATTTAAATCTTTCTTCTCAATATCAACTAATTTAGACAAATTAACCGATCCCAAATTACACGCATCATAAGGTAAAAGTGGTTGTTCACCACAAGGGTTAGTTGCTTCAATCCTCCCCACCGATGGAATTGGGTTTGAGCTAGGTGCATTCATTCTGTCAATAAACACTAATCCTGGATCACCATATTGCCAAGCTAATCTTGTTACTAAATTAAATACTTTAGCTGCATTTAACCTCATTGTTACTTGATTATTTCTCGGATTAATTAGCTCATAACCTTCACCTTCTTTAGTTGCTTTTGCCCAATCATAAAGTTTTTTAACCCCAGCTTCAATTTCTCTCAATCTTGCATCCACATCACGGTTACCTTCTGCTGCTTTGATTTCTTCAACTACATCTTCTGGAATTAAATCATCCGTCAAAAATTTTCTATCACTTTCCAATTTGGCCATAAAGGCATCCGTCACCGCCAAAGAAAT
>CAZCWF010000018.1:6241-10033 GCA_964502305.1 uncultured Gammaproteobacteria bacterium
ACTCCATTCATCTAATTTCACCACTGCAAATCGCAACACATCTGGATGATCAATCGACAACATTCCCATGTTTGCTCCTCGTCGTACCCCACCTTGTTTTATTTGAGCTGTCACATCATTGTAAGCTTGCATAAAGCTCACTGGACCAACCGTAGTTCCTCCACTCGTTTTAATGTAATCACCACTTGGACGTAATCTAGAAAAAGAAAAACCAGTTCCTCCACCACTCTTATGAATCATGGCCATGTTTGACATAGTGTCTAAAATTGACTCCATTGAATCGTCTATAGGTAATACGAAACAAGCTGATAATTGTTGTTTTGGTTTACCTGCATTAATCAAACAAGGAGTATTTGGCAAAAATTTTTGCTCTGCCATCACGTTATAAAATTCTTTAGCTACCGTTTCAACTTCAGTCTCAGTTTTACCAAAAACTAAATCACCCTTAGCCACATTAGTCGATACTCTCCAAAAAATATCTTTTACCTTTTCATAAGCTTTACCATCTTCACTTTTTCTCGAATATCTTGTTTCAGCAATATATTTGGCATTATCCGACAATTGCGGTTCCATCAAATCCTGATTATTAATATTTTGTCGAATATCTGTATCTGTCATTTTTCATTAAAGTCAACTAATAATTTTTTAAATTCATCAATAGAATTTAAGTCTAAATAGACCGAGGCAAATCGAATATAAGCCATTGGATCAATTCCCTTAAGTTTCTTCATTATCATTTTTCCAATTTCTTTTGACGGAATTTCGATATCTTTCCAATTCAACAATTTCATTTCAATTTCATCAATTATTTTTTCTCTATCTTCTATATCCATCCGCCAACAAGCTTTTTCTAAACATCTTTCCAATTTATTTCTCGAATAATCCTCTACCTTACCTGTTTTTTTAATTACTTTTAAAGTAATGTTTTCTACTCTTTCATAAGTAGTAAAACGTTTTTTACACTTAACACATTCTCGTCGTCGTCGAGTCGCTTTCCCCTCTTCGGCCTCACGACTTTCCAAAACGTTGCTTTCATCAAAACCACAATAAGGACAAATCATATGTTTTTATCTAAGTTTTCAGCTTATTTTAAACTTTTTAATAAACACTATTACTAGTGGGTACGCACCATAATACACGCTACCCTTAGAAAACAACAATATCACAAACCATATCAATTTTTTTGCTTGCGCCAATTCCGCGGTGAATAACGACTTCTCCCTTTTTTAAGGGGAGATGTCCGCAGGACAGAAGGGTTTTTATAAGTTATAATACTTCCATGAAAAAAATCGTTAAATTTTTAAAAGAAGTTGCAGTTGAATTCAAAAATATCACCTGGCCCAAAAAAGATACTTTAATTCAGCTTACAATTGTGGTAATATCTATCTCGATTATCATTTCCCTTATTTTAGGTGGTTTTGATTATCTTTTTACCAATTCAATTGGATTACTTGGCAATTTAAAAAATCAGACCTCAAACTCAACTGAACAGATTCAATCAGTTGATTCGTCTGTCATTGCCCTTCCAACAGATGCTTCTACTGCTGGAACCCAAAATTAACTATGCCACAAACATCTAATAAAACTACACAAAAAGAGTTTCTCTTCAAACTCTCTAATCGTGAACCTAGTTTCGATGCCGCCTGGTACGTCATTAACACATATTCAGGTCACGAATATAAAGTTATAGAAGCTCTCAAAACCCGTATTAAAACCATGGGTCTCGAAGATCAAATCTTTCAAGCTATCGTCCCTATCCAAAGCAAAATGGTAATCAGGCGTGGTCAAAAAGTAAAATCTCAAGAAAAAACTTTTCCTGGTTATGTTTTAGTTCAAATGTCTCTCAGCGACGATTCTTGGATTACTGTCCGTACTACCCAAGGTGTCACCGGATTCATTGGTGTCGAAAACAAACCTCAAGCTATCCCTCAAGCCGAAGTTGACAAAATTCTCAACCATACCGAAGAGGAAAAACCAAAATACGAAACTCCATTTTCTATCAGCGATATCGTCAAAATCACCAGTGGTCCATTTGCTGACTTCATCGGTACTATTGACAGTATTGACCAAGAAAAAGGCAAAATCCGAGTTCTTGTTTCCTTCTTTGAACGTGAAACTCCAGTCGAACTCGACTTCTTACAAGTTACAAAAGAACTCTAAACTTTTTACTTTATAACTTTATACTTTCAACTAATTTATGGCTAAAAAAATTAAAGCAATCGTCAAAATCGCTATTCAGGCAGGTTCTGCTAACCCAGCTCCTCCGGTTGGTACCGCTCTTGGTCCTCATGGTATTAAAATCATGGATTTCTGTAATGAATTCAATGAAAAAACCAAAGATCAACGAGGCTCAGTTATTCCGGCTGTCGTCACTATTTATGAAGATCGTTCTTTTGAATTCATTCTCAAAAAACCTCCGGTTTCTGACATGATCAAAAAAATGACTGGTATTTCTAAGGGTACTGGTACTGCCGGCAAAGAAAAAGTTGGCAAGTTAACTATGGCTCAGGTTGAACAAATCGCCCAAGCTAAAATGCCGGATTTAAATACTAAAGATCTTGAAGCTGCCAAACGCTCAGTCATTGGCACCGCTAAATCTATGGGTGTTGAAATCATCCAATAATAATTATTATTTTACTAAAGCACCAGAGCACTAACACTCTAGCGCACTAAATTATGAGCAAAACCTCACAAGAAAATAAAGCTAAAAAAGCTAAACAAGAAAGTGTGGAAGTTCAAAGCCAAGAGCTTGAACAAAAGGCCGTAACTGAAGAGACCGTAGTCGAAGAAACTTCTACTGAAACTGAAGAAACTGCTGAAATCCACAAAGTTAAAATCGCTAAAGTTCGTGGCAAAAAATATCAAACCGCCAAGAAAAAAATTGACGTCAATAAATATTATTCCTTAAAAGAAGCTATTTCTTTAGTTAAAGAAACTTCTTTTTCTAAATTTGAAGGAAAAATCGAAGCTCACGTCACTACTTATGATATTGGTAATGTCGGCGAAATCACTTTCCCTCATTTAGAAACCGCCAGTAAAAAAATCGTTATTCTCAACGACACTATTTTGGCTGAAATCAAAAATGGTCAAGTTAATTTTGACATCGTTATCGCTACTCCAGCTACCATGCCAAAATTGTTACCTTTCGCTCGTGTTTTAGGTCCAAAAGGTTTAATGCCAAATCCCAAAAACGGAACGCTAACCGATGATCCAGAAACTGCCGTTAAACGTTTGTCAGTAGCCAAAACTATGGTCAAAACCGAGAAAAAAGCTCCTATTGTTCATATGGTAGTCGGTAAAATTTCTCAACCAGTCGATGAATTAGCCGCTAACATCGAAGAACTTATCAAAGTAGTCAAGTCCAACAAAATCAAAAAATTGGCTCTTTGTGCTACCATGGGTCCTTGTGTCAAAGTTGAGGTCAAATAGAAATTATAGATAGTCCGAAATCCGCCCACTGGCGGATTGAAATTAATAATTTCACTTTTCTTTAAACTTAAATCCCCTCCTCCCGGAGGGGATTTTGTTGTATTGTAGAGACGCACCATGGCGCGTCTCTACAAGATTTAAAATCTGCCTTAATAACCCTCACCCTGCCTTTTTTTACTCCAACGCCAACTCAATCATTTTATCCAACAATTGGCCATATTCTATGCCTACTGCTTTAGCCTCTTTAGGTAACAACGAATTTGGTGTTAACCCTGGAATCGTATTCATTTCTAAAATTACCGGATTATTATCTTTAATTACAAAATCCACTCTAATAAACCCTCTCGCTCCAACCAATTCAAA
>CAZCWF010000019.1:0-6247 GCA_964502305.1 uncultured Gammaproteobacteria bacterium
GAGTTGGAGTTGGAGTTGGAGTTGGAGTTGGAGTTGGAGTTGGAGTTGGAGTTGGCTTGCTTGGTAACGGGGTCACCGTCACACTTTTTCCACTATTTTTTAAATCAATTGGTTTTTTAATATTTTCCAAATTCTTCTTTTTTTGTAATACCTCTTCTGGATTGGATGTTATTAACTGGTGTTCCTCGTCTGAAGCAATTACTTCAATTGCCACATGGTTTTGTCCAGCAAAAAATATTCCTTGTCCTTTATCTGCCATCAACAATAATTGTTTTTCACCCTCACTTAAGTAAAAAACTTCACCTATTTGATCAATTGCCGCTGGATGTTGTTTTAATAATATTTGTATTGAACTATTCGTTACAATTTCTTTTCCGTAAGCTGTCTTTAAAAAGTCATCAACATCTTGAGTAATAGTAGTTACCCCTAAGTAGTATTTTCTTCCTCGTTTTACAATCCCTCTTAAAAAAGATGCCGAATCTTCATATTGCATCAAATACCACGCTTCATCCACTATTAACAATCTCTTTTTTAGATTCTTCTTAACTACTGTCCAAATGTAATCTAGAATAATGTTCATTGCTACTGGCCTTAGTGCATCTTCTAGATTTTTTATTCCAAAAACTACAAACTGATTAGTTAAATTAACTGTTGTTTTTTGATTAAAAATTCCTGCAAACGATCCTTTAATATATTTTTCCATTCTTGCTGCCAACATTTGGGCTTTTTGGTCTTCCATCCCAATCAAAGCTTTATAAACATCCTCTATTAATGGTGGTTCTCTGTTTTGAGTTGTTGGATCCGGAGTTATTCCCTTAGCTTTGTAGGCTTCCATGATCGCTCTATCTAGCAAAGATTCTTCTATTGGGTCTAAACTCCCTAACATTATTTTCATTAGCCGATGAACAGCTAAAACTTTATTATTTAAAGCGTTCTCTCCTTCATCTTCGGCTAAAGATAAATCAAACGGGTTGATTTTTGATTCTTCTCCATAACCAAAAGCAATATATTGCCCACCAACTGCCGCTGTTAAGTCTTTGTATTCATTTTCTGGATCAATTACGATTATCTCCGTTCCCAGCATTAACGATCTTAATACTTCCAGTTTAATCATATAAGATTTACCGGCTCCAGCTGTTGCAAATACCACCGAATTATAATTCTGCATTGAAAATCGGTCAAAAATTACCAAAGATCCATTATGCATATTAATTCCATACATAATGCCTTTATCATCTGATAAATCAGAAGATACAAATGGAAAAGTTGTTGCCAATGAAGTTGTATCCATGTTTCGATTTATGTTTACTCTGTCACTATTTAGTGGTAACCCCGTTATAAACCCATCTTCCATTTGTAAAGTCGCTCTTTTTGTCACTAATAAAAGTGACCCCATCGAAGCCTCAATATTCTTATTAATTCTGTCTAACTCTTGTTTTGAGTCAGCCTCAATTGTTATATATAAGCCAAATTGAAAAAATCGCTCTTCCCCTTTAACTAAATCAGCTTGTAAATTTAAAGCATCTTCTAGTTTAGCTTGTGTGGCTGGGTTTATTAATCTCCCTCTTTGAATATCTGTACTTATTTCTGCCTCCATTTCGGTTATTTTTCTTCTCAAATCATCCAAAATTGCTTTTCCGTCAGTTGGATAAACATACATAGATATGCTTAAGCTTGCATCAAAGTTAATCAATGATGATAGCCAATTCACCCCTACAAATCTTGGGTAGGAAGCTACGAACAATGTTCGGTAATACTTGTCTCCTATTCTTATATAATTAAAATCTACTTCTAGCGAAGCCGGAGCAATAATGTCCTTAGTTGACACCAATCCTTCAGTAAATTCTTTCTTACCTTCTTTCTTTTCTTCATTTTCCACCTTAGGCATTTCTTGTGTAATTTTCTTCTTAGTTAATTTATCCAATATTTTCATAATTATTTGGTTGTCACCAAAGGATTCTGATAATTAGTTGATTGAAGTTTCTGGTTAGTTGCCACTTCTTCATTATATATTTTATAAAACAGTTCTATCGTCTCTTTATTACTTAAAGGTCTAATTTCTAAACCTAATCTAGAAAATAATCTCACCAAATGATCTCTCTTTGGCTCTAGATTCGCTTTGGCTTTCTCTAAAATATAGCTCTTTGGATAAGGCAGTCTACTCCCTTCATTTTTGTCTTTTTTTGGAATTAAATTGGCCAGCGCTTGTTTTCCAGTGTTGGTAATTCCTAGTTCAATTGATGAAAATCTGACTACAGCATAAAAAGATTTAGATAAAACATCATTTTTCTTTACAGTTTCTTCTACAAATTTTCTGTAACTCACAATCCTTTCCCTCAACAACTTATTTGTTTGTTTCTCTTCTGCTATGGCCAAATTTTTTAAGTAACCACCAACATCTTTAGTGCTAGATTTTATTACGATTTGAATTGGAAAGTTTAATGAATTTAATATCCCTCCATAAGCTGAAACCAACCCGAATTGTTCTTTTTCAGATAATAAATCAAAATTAACCGATGATATCTGCATTATCAAAGCTGCTGATCCATCTTTTAAAATAACTATCCCATCAACAATATCTTCTATCGGTAAGTGATCTTGCGTTGTCCCTCTGATAGCAATTTTAAGTGGATCGGTTGGCATATATATTAATAATAGACTAATTATGAGCAATTATTCTAATTGGATCAATGATTTTACCCGACAAATCAACATTGACTCGATCAAAAGCATAACCATCTTTTTCTGCAATTATTAAATACCTTCCATTAGCTAGTGGTGTTGAAATTTTAAATTGACCCAAAGAATTTGTCTTTATTACTCTAGTTGGGATTCCGTGCTCATCCTGTATTTCTACAATTACACCATCAACAATTTTTCCATCATAATCGGTTGCCATACCCACAACCACATTAGCAATATCCGGTCTATCAGGCATTGGTATAGTTCCAAAAACGGCTTTTCCTGTTGCTTCCAATTTTTCTCTTTTTAAATCAAGACCAACTCCACTATTTCGCCAATCTTCTGATACTTTATCTGTTGTATCTGTTTTATTAACTTTTAAGTTGCTGCTTATTTCACCTGGTGATATTTTTTGAAAATCAACTGACTGACTCATTCGTTCTATTTTTTCATCTTCTTCCCTTGCAACATCTTGGGTTAATCTCTTTCTAGCCACTGCTACGTTATCTTCATATTTCTTTCTTTCTCTATTTATATATGCTTCAGATCCAGACATTGTTTTTTCTTCATCTATAAATAAACTTTCATTTCTTATCGGTTTTTCTGCTTCATCAATCAAATCATCTTTTGTAAGATCTAGGTCTAGCCAATTACTGTCATTCCTTTTTTTATATAAATACAGAGTTGGTGAATATATTGACTTTATAAACGATTTCACCCAAATATCCAACGGTCTATCTTCAAAAGGAACAAACGCCAGAGCTAACCCTATCCCTGCTGATATTAACATTAATGGCCATTTAATTAAGACGACAATGTTTGTTGTATTAATTAAAATTGCCAAAATCACTCCTGCCGCAGCTTTCAAAAACTGCTTCAAAGTCATTTCTCCTACTAACTTAAACTCGTAGGACGATATTTGCTGTGGAATTGGATGCTGGTCCATCACTAAATTCTATCAGTTACTCCGTTAATTTGAAATTATTTTTACCTGATAAACTACATTATGTCCAAACTTTTAATCGTTGATGGTCATGCCGTCATTCATCGAGCTTACCATTCTATTCCTCCGCTTGACGTCAATGGTCAACCAGTTAATGCCCTTTATGGTTTTTATTCCATGCTCTTGTCGGCTATTTCTCAAATTAACCCCAAATATCTCATTGTTTGTCTTGATTCCCCAGGTCCTACTTTTCGTCAATCCGAGTTTGTCGGTTATCGAGCCAAGCGTAAAGCCCCAGACCGAGAGCTAATCTCTCAACTTCCATTGTTAGCCGAAACTCTCAATCAATCTAAAGTTCACACTTTTTCTATGGGTGGTTATGAGGCTGATGATTTAATTGGCACTGTTGCCAAAAAACTTGCCAAAAAGAAATTTATTGATGAAATTATCATTATTACTGGCGACAAAGATTTAATGCAGTTAGTTACCAAAAAAATCCATCTTCTTATGCCCCTTCGTGGGCTTTCTGAAACTAAACTTTTCCAACCAGACGACGTTTATGAAAAATTAAATGTAAAACCCAAACAAGTTATCGATCTTAAAGCCCTAATGGGGGACATGTCTGATAATTACCCTGGTGTTGCTGGTGTTGGTCCCAAAGCTGCCACCGATCTTTTATCTCAATATCAAGATTTAGATAATATCTATGCCCATCTAGATGAAATTAAGCCCAGTCTAAAAGAAAAATTAACTAGAGAAAAAGACAATGCTTATCTTTCCCAAAAACTCGCTACTATTATTGACAATATTCCCCTAGATATTAGTCTTGCCCAAGCCAAATGGCGCCCCGAAACTATTTACGGTCTTAAAAGTATGTTTAAAAGTTACAATTTTAAATCTCTTATTTCTCGCCTTGACCAAGAAACCAAACCTCAACAGTCTTCACTTTTTTAAACATGAAAAAAAATAATTTAAAGATTGCTCTAGTCCAAGATTACATCAAAGAATTTGGTGGCGCTGAATCTGTTTTAGAAACCCTTTCTGATATTTTCCCCAACGCCCCAATCTACACTTCAATTTATAAACCAGAATATTTAGGCCCACACCAAGACCGTCTTCAAAAAAAATGGGACAAAAGAATTCGTCAAAGTTTTTTTCAATATATTCCCTTTGTTCACAAAATTATTTCACCTCTCCGTATTTTTTCCTCACTTGCTTTCAAATCTTTCGATTTTTCTAAATTCGATATTATCATCACCTCGGCCACTGGTGCCTATTTTCCTAACTCTCTTCGTAAAAAATCTGCTAAATTAATTTGTTATTGTCACACTCCTCCGCGTTATCTTTATGGTTTACCCACAGCCCGTAAATTTACTCAAAATAAACTTATTAAGTTTTTTGTCGACATTATCAATCATTTTTTGCGTTTAAAAGATTTCAAATATTCTCAAAATGTTGATCAATATATTGCCAATTCCAAAACCACTGCCGCTCGCATCCAAAAATTCTATCGTCGTGAAACTATCGTTGTTAATCCACCCGTCGATCTCCCCAAAAATAATCTACGATCTAAAAACTACGATCTAAAAAACTATTTTCTAGCTGGTGGACGTCTAGCTCGTGCCAAACGTTTCGATATTGCTATTCAAGCTTGCAATCAACTTAATCTTAATTTAAAAATTTTTGGTCGAGATTTTGCTAATACCTTAGAAAGTCTTAAAAATATTTCTGGCCCTACCATCGAATTTGTTGGCGAAGTCAATCAGGTAGAAAAAGCCAAACTTTATCAAAGTGCCAAAGCTTTTATTTTTTCTGCCGACCAAGAAGATTTTGGCATTGTCCCTGTTGAGTCTATGGGTTTTGGTTGTCCAGTCATTGCTTACCGTAGTGGTGGAGTTACTGAAACCGTTGTTGAAAACAAAACAGGTGTCTTTTTTGACGAACTTACCCTCGAGTCTTGTGCCGAGGCTATTCAAAAATTTCAAAAACTAAAAATCAAATCTTCTGATTGTATTTCCCGCGCCGCTGAATTCTCCACTGATAAATTTATTTCCAAAATCAAACTACTTACTAACAACTATTAGCTAATTACTACTTAGCCAGTGTTCCGCATCTAAAGCTGCTTTGCATCCTTCACCGGCCGCTACCACCGCTTGTTTATGTCTTACGTTGACACAATCACCAGCGGCAAAAATCCCTTCAATATTAGTCATGGTCGGATAAACTTTATCTCCACCCACCAACACTTGTCCGGTTTCAGATAAATTTACTAATCCTTCTAAAAATTTTGTTGCTGGACTACTGCCAATAGCTACAAATAAACCATCCAAAACTAATTCCTTTTCTTTATTTGTTTTATTATTTATCACTTTAATTGCTTCCAATTTTTCTTGTCCTTTTATCTCTTTAACTTCACTGTCCCATAAAATTTCCACCTTTGGATTATCTAAAACCTTTTTTTGTTCAGTCACCGAAGCCTTTAAACTATCTCGGCGATGAATCAAATATGTTTTTGCTGTAATTTTTGACAAAAAGGCCGCTTCTTCACAAGCCGTATCTCCACCACCAACTACTGCCACTGTTTTCCCTCTGAAAAACATTCCATCACAAGTCGCACAACCG
>CAZCWF010000019.1:6257-9425 GCA_964502305.1 uncultured Gammaproteobacteria bacterium
GTGACCAATCAATTCTTTTTCTTTTGGTAATTCTAACCACTTAACTGCTGCTCCAGTCGCCACTATTACCGCTTTACTTTCCAAAATTTCTCCATCTTCCAATTCTACTTTAAAAAGTTTAGACATTAGAAATTGGTCATTAGAAATTTGTTTTACTATCCCTTGTTTAATTTCTACTCCAAAATTTTTCACCTGTTGCTGCATGTCCATCATTAATTTCACCCCACCAGTTCCAGTTGGAAATCCTGGCCAATTATCTACCATGGTAGTTATAGTTAACTGTCCTCCAGGTTGATTTCCGGCAATTACAATTGTTTTTAATTCTGCTCTGGCGTTGTAAATTGCCGCTGTTAACCCAGCCGGTCCAGAACCAACAACTATTACATCAAAAACTTGTTTATTTTCCATCATAGATCATTTTATCACCCCTTTTGTCTTTACTTTTTTCTGATTTACCCTAATATTTTATTAGCCCACATGCTCAAAAAAACCAAAATTACTCTATTTTTAATTTTCAAAATCATCCAAGATAAACCCAGGTTTCTTTTTTGGCTTTTTATTAGATTTCTTTCTTCATTGCTACCCCTCTTAACAATTTATTTATATTCTCTTGTTGTTTCCAATATTGAAAACAAAGTCAGTTACAGCTCTGTCTTCTTTTTGGTTTTAATTATTCTCACTGTTCGTTTAGTTGATAATTTTCTCCGGCTTCGTTCAATTTATAAATTGGAAGAATGTATAAGTAATATTGGTTTCGATGTCCATAACTATTTTATTCAAGATCTTAACGCCGATAATAAAGAAGAACGTCACCAAAGTATTCAAGCTATTCGTAATTTTTCCGATGCTAGTTCATTAACCCTCATGCTCTTCCGTCAACCCGGTATAGACAGTATTGTTTCTCTTATCACAATCCCAATTATTTTTTGGTTTCTTGATGGTCGTATCTTTATTCTTGAAATTGTCTACATTGCCATTTATATGCTTATTGATTACTACACTACCCAAAAGTATTCCAAATTAAAAGACCTTCAAAACAGTAAAGTTGAAACTTATTATGGTAAATTGCAAGAAACCAACGATGTTGAATTGGAACAAAAAGCTTTTACTCGCCATTTCAAACGTTTATCTAATTGGAATTTTACTGAATGGTTTATTCTTCAAAACACAGCTGTCTTCTTTTACTGTTTAATTTTGGGCTATTGTATAATTTCCGTTTTTTCTGGTGTTAAACAAATTTCTGATCTTGTTTTAGTCGTCGGTTATGTCACTTCAACTCAAGCCTATCTAAACGCCTTTTCTGAAATCAAAAACAGTTTGGCTGATATGAATGTTGCTATAGCCCACCTTGCCAAAAATAAATGTATCTCCGCTATTGATCTTGATGACTTAGTCTAGAGTTATACTAATTAACTAATTACTAATTAACTATTTCGCTATTTTATGCCTGAACTCCCCGAAGTTGAAACTGTCCGACTCTTTTTAGATAAACACGTTATCGGTAAAACTATTTCTGATATTGAAATTCTCAACCCTAAATCTTTCGTTGGTGACCCCAAATTAGCCAAAAATCAAACCATAATCTCTACTTCCAGACTCGGTAAACAACTCTCTCTTCATCTTAAAAACAAATTAACGCTTCTTTTTCATCTTAAGATGACCGGACAAGTTATTATTGGTGATTCAGTTTTAGGTCATCCAACCCCAAAAGAAGATAAGTCTAGTTTACCCAATAAATCTACTAGAATTATTTTTACTTTTTCTGATCAAACTAAATTATTTTTCAATGACCAACGCAAATTTGGTTGGGTCAAGCTCTTCACTCAAGACGAACTAAAAGACTTCCAAAAAGAGGTTGGAATTGATGCTTTAAGTCACGAATTTACTGATAAATATTTTTACGATCAACTTCAAAAAACATCTAGAGCTATTAAATTAGTCCTACTAGATCAGTCAAAATTTGCCGGTATTGGCAATATTTATGACAATGACGCTTTGTTTTTAAGTCGTATTCATCCTCAAACCCCAGCTAATAAATTAACCAAAAAACAGGCTGCAACTCTTCGCCAAAATTTAGTTGATTTAATGGAGGAGTCTCTTTTTCATGGTGGTTCTACTGCCAAAGATAATAAATATATTCACCCTGATGGTAGTGTTGGTCAACACCAATATTACTTTCGTGTTTATCAAAAAGATGGTCAGCCTTGTCAAATTTGCCAAACCTCAATTAAACGAATAAAAATTAGTGGCCGAGGAACATTTTATTGCCCTAAATGTCAAAAACCTTTAAAATAAATGCACCTATGTTAATTTCTTTAATTTTATTACCTTTATTACTTTCTACTTTCTACTTTCTACTTTCTACTCCTATCTCTGCTCAATGTCCTGTTTGTATTGTTACTGTTGGTGGGGGAATGTTTTTAGCTCAGCGCCTTGGAATTGATGATTTTTTAGTCTCTCTTTGGATATCTGGTCTTAATGTGGCTATCTCATTTTGGCTAGCCGTTAAAATTAAAAATCGTTTCTTTGGTAATCCAGTAATCCTTTCTTTACTCATGTATGGTTTAACTCTCTCTTATTTTATTTTTACTAATCAAACTGGTTCTATTTCTAATAAAATTTTTGGACTTGATAAAATAATTTTTGGCCAAACATTAGGTCTTTTTATCTGGTTTTTAGGAATTTTTATCGATCGTTATACCCGAAAACTTCATGGTGGCAAAATTCTTTTCCCTTATCAAAAAGTCGTTTTCCCAGTCGGGATACTAACTATTTTAACCATTCTGTTTAAATTTATTTTTAAGTTGTAAACTACATTTATGGTTACCAACAAAGACATTCAAAAATTTATCGACAAAACCAAAAAACTAGAAAAAGGTCATCAAATGGATCTTTCTTCTGGTGAAGACTTATCTTTAGCTATCATGAATTTAATCGGGATTGAAGAACACATGTTTTTCACTTCCCAAAAACTTGGTGATACCAAATATATCGAAGTTCTTCATACTGCCCGGGAAATGAGAAAAGACTTAATGAAAAAAATCGTCAAAGAAGGCCAAGGTGAAGTCTGGTGTACCAGCAAACATCTTTTATCTGCTTCCATGCGTCTTATGGAAGTTGGCACCAAGTATCTTACCAAAGGGGATCAAAAAGAAGCCAATGAATATT
>CAZCWF010000020.1:0-8956 GCA_964502305.1 uncultured Gammaproteobacteria bacterium
TAAACGATCTAAACAATATTGGTAAATTCATTCCATATTCATCTCGCCCAGTTTTCATTATTGAAAAAGCATTGTAACCCAAAGCCGCTTCGTCAAAATAAAACCCTTTCGGTGTTTCTCCTAAACGCCAAAATCTAAAAAATATACCCAAAACTAAAGCTAAAATTAGCAATAAACCTTCTCGTTTTTTCATACGAATAACCTCCCGATTTCTACTGTCATTAAAATAATTAAAATCAAATTAGCTCCCCAACCAAATTTCCATTTATTTATTTCTCTCGATCCCATTATTAACAAATAAGTTATTGGCAAACATAAAACCAAATCCCAGCCATCAATTTGTTTCAAGAAAGATAAGCACAAAATAATCCCCAATATTATCCCCCAAACTTTTAAATATTTTTTATTTTTTGTAGTTATTTTAACTGCCAAAACTAAAAATAAAATTGCTACAAATGGATATTTAAAACGATAATCAACTCCACTGACATCTTCTCTTGGATGCATCATAAAAAAATAATTGTTCAAATCCATCATAACCAAAAAATTTTTTATATATCGATCCTTAACTATCGTTGTTTTGTTGTAATAAAACTTTTTAAATCTACTAGTATCAAGTGATAATTCTTTCTCAAAAACCCATTTTTCGTTCTCTGTTACCGGATAAAAAATAGTCTCTTGATTAAAATAAGCTGGTTTTTTAATCAAAGACAGTGGCCACGATACTATCAGTTCCAAAACTACTATTCCCCAAATCAATTTTTTCCACATGAATCAATTATATAGTGTAATATTTAATTATGAAATCAAAAAACAAAAGCCAGCCAAAATTCAGTTTCTCCCGGCTTTTTATTTCCCTCTTAATTGCTCAGTCAGCCGGAATTATTGGTGGTTTAGCTACCGCTTCTTCGGTTAAAAGTTGGTATGTAACCGACCTTATCAAACCTTCTTTCAACCCACCTTCTTGGGTTTTTGGACCGGTCTGGACTTTACTTTTTCTTCTCATGGGAATTTCTCTCTATTTAGTTTGGAACAAGAAAAACAATCTCTTTTGGTTTTGGATTCAATTTTTTCTAAACATCCTCTGGTCATTTCTCTTTTTCGGTCTTCGTTCTCCAACCTTGGCTTTTTATGAAATTCTTATTCTCTGGTTTGCTATTTTTATGACTACTATAAAATTTTTCCAATATCGTAAATCAGCTGGAATTCTTTTCCTTCCTTATCTTTTCTGGGTTACTTTTGCTTCGTTTCTCAACTATTCTGTCATGATTCTTAATTAACTTTGGTAAAATAGCCTCATGCTAAAAATAGAGGATTATTTTTATCAATTACCCGACGAGTTAATTGCTAACCAACCTTGTGATCAACGAGATCATTGCCGTTTATTAACTCTCAACAAAACTACCGGTCAAGTTTCTCACCTCCATTTTTATGATTTAGTAGATTTACTTGGATCAAATGATGTTTTGGTTCTCAACCAAAGCAAAGTTTTTCCTGCCAGAATTTTTGGTAAAAAAGATAGCGGGGGAGATATTGAAGTTCTTTTAATTCATCAACTTAAATCCAACACTTGGTTAGCCATTTCCAAACCTCGTCCAAAAGTTGGTAAAAAAATTATTTTTAGCCACAATCTAGTTGGCCAAATTATTGAAAGTGATCCCAAAACCGGTCAAATTCAAATTAAATTTAATTATCAAAATGCTAAATTTTTTCAAATTTTAGATCAAGTCGGGAAGACTCCAATTCCTCCTTATATTTCTTCTATCCAAACCGAAGCTGATATTCGAGCCGAATATCAAACAGTTTATGCCAATTCCCATAAAATTGGCTCTGCTGCCGCTCCCACCGCTGGTCTTCATTTCACCAAGAAACTTTTGTCCCAGCTTAAAAATAAAGGGGTTCAAATAGAATATGTCACTCTTCATGTCGGCTTAGGTACTTTCCAAAATCTTCGTCCAGAGAACATTGAATCAAAAAGTCTTCATTCTGAATTTTATGAAATCTCTCCAGTTGTTGCCAAACGTCTCAATCGAGCCAAAAAAGATGGTAAGCGAATTATTGCTGTCGGTACTACTTCTGTCCGCACTCTCGAAAGTGCTGTCATTAAAAAAAATAAAGTCTCCATTTCGTCAAAAGGAGAAACGGCGAATGCCGAGAGGGATTTTTATCAAATTAAGTCAGGTAAAAACCACACTGAAATTTTTATTTATCCTCCGTATAGATTTAAATTTGTCGATGCTTTAATTACCAATTTTCATTTGCCCGAATCTAGCTTATTAATGTTAGTTTCTGCTTTTGCTGACAAAAATAAAATTTTTAATGCCTACAAAGAGGCCGTTGACCAAAAATATCGCTTTTTTAGTTTTGGCGATGCTATGTTCATTTCTTGATATAATTGCTTTATGAAAAAACCACTTCAAGGATTCATTGAATTTATCCGATCTCAAGGAGTTGTTGGTCTTGCCGTCGGTGTCATTATGGGTACTTCCATCACCAAACTTATTACCGCCTTTGTTACTGACATTATTAACCCTATAGTTGGACTTTTGTTAGGTAGAATAGGGGATCTTAGTAAAGCTTATCTCCAAATTGGTTCTACCCAAATTCTTTTTGGCAGCTTTATTAGTAGTCTCATCGATTTTCTAATTATCGCTTTCGTTGTTTATTTCGGCATCAAAATCCTCAAACTTGATCGTCTTGATAAGAAAAAATAAATTTTTATCCTGTATAGCTATATTCCTCACCGCAATTACTAATATTAAAATTACCTAAATTTTGCCAATTTTTTGATCCGTTTGAACCTTTAAATAAGCTTATTGTTCTAACTTCTAGTTCTATTGGACGACTAAAAACTTTATCTAAAATCTCTATATCTTTCAATGGGTTACAAGAACGTCTTACCAATGTTAAATGGGGACAAAATCCAATATTTTCATTAAGACCGCCATCTGTTTCAGCCTTAATTCCATAAAATAAATCCCTTAATTTATCTGTTTGATCTTGATCACTACTAGTCAAATAAACCAATCCAGTGTTAAAACATCCAATAGTATCTAAATCAATTCTAAAAGCCGATTGCATTTTTAGCCACGATTCTAACATTACTCTTATATCTCTCTTGGTACTATTAAATGGTCTACCTAATGTTATATGCGGTTTAGTGACTCTTTCTCCAATAGCTCCATCAAGTCTTCTGTTAATTTTGTTTGACACCTCTTCTGGAGTCTGAATTAGCATTGAATATGTCTCAAGCAATTTTATTTAACACCCATTAACTATCTTTTTTATACAAAACCTCAGAAAAAAATATAGACATATATTTTTTTCAAAAAATATCTTATAGTTAAAATAGTCGCACTCTAATTTCCCTCACTCAAAACTACTTCTTCTTTTTTACTGCTTCTACAAATGCCAAAAATACTGGATGTGGTCGAAGTGGCCTAGCAATATATTCCGGATGAAATTGAGTTCCCACAAAGAATGGATGATTTTTTAATTCAACTGCTTCTACTAATTGTCCATCAGGAGAAGTCCCGGAAATAATCATCCCTGCTTTTTCTAATTGCTCTCGGTATTCACTATTAACTTCATAACGGTGGCGATGTCTTTCAAAAACCACATTTGTTTTATCTTTAGTTTTGAAATTATCTTCTGTATTCCAAGGCGCATCTTTATCCTGTCCATATTTTTTATAAGCCTCTGCTAATTTAGTTTTTGCTGTTAATTTGCATGGCCAAGACCCTAGTCTTATAGTTCCACCATATTGCTTTTTCTTTAAATATTCCAATTGGTCAGGCATAATATGGATCACCGGATATTTTGTTTTAGGATCAACCTCAGCCGAATTTGCTCCTTTAAGTTTTAATACATTTCTGGCAAATTCAGTTACCGCCATTTGCATCCCAAAACACAATCCCAGATAAGGGATATTGTTTTCTCGGGCTACTCTAATTGCTTCAATTATTCCTTCTACACCTCGGCTACCCCAACCCTGTGGTGCCACAATTCCATCATATTTTCTCAGATCTTTTGGATTAAAATCACTCGAATCAATTGGTTCAATTTCTAGTTTAACTCCATTAGCTATTACTGCCTGCTTTAGTGCTTCTAATACTGACACATAAACATCTTTATGATTACCTTTACCTGACTTTACATATTTTCCCACTAATGCCACTTTCACTACCTTTTTAGCCTCTTCCATCCTCTTAACCATATCCGTCCATGGTTTTAAATTGGTTGGATGACCCTTAATTCCAAAATGCTTTCTGATTCTATCCATCAATCCTTGTGATTCTAAAACCATTGGAACTTGATAAATTGAAGAACAGTCAGGATCATCAAAAATGGAATTATCTTTCAAAAAACATCTTTTTTCCAATGTTTCTAATCGAGGAGTATCCATCCCTGTTTCACTTCGAGTAATCAAAACATCTGGCATAATTCCAGTTGACCTTAATTCGGAAATTGCATGTTGGGTTGGTTTAGTTTTTAACTCTCCCACATTTCTCAAAAATGGTACATAAGATACCATCACATACATTGATTCTCTTTCTCTTCCAACTTCTCTAGCTGCATACAAAAATGGTAAGTTTTCAATATCTCCGGTAGTTCCCCCAATTTCCACCACTACAAAATCAAAACCTTTTTCCATTTCATAAAATCTTCGCTTTACTTCGTTTGGCACATCTGGAATCATTTCCACATCTCGCCCTTCATATTTAAAAGCTCTCTCATCTTCAATAATTTGTTTGTAAATTTTTCCTGAAGTTATATTGTTATCTTTCAAAAAACTTTGGTTCAAAAATCTTTCATAATTACCCAAATCTTGGTCAATTTCACCCCCGTCAGTTGTTACAAAAGTCTCTCCGTGTTCCGCTGGGCGCATTGTCCCTGCATCAATATTTAGGTAAGGGTCTATTTTTACGTGGTTTACTTTAAAACCCGAGGATTTAAGTAATAGGCCAATTGAAGCCGAAACTATCCCTTTTCCTAAACCACTAACAACACCGCCTGTGACAAAAATATATTTCATGAATCTAATTCTAAAATGTCTTTCTGTCAAATTAAAGACATTTCTTTATCTCCAAAAAAGTGGTTAAATAAAGATAACCCCCAAAAAAAAGTTACTTTTTCCAATTTTCTATTATTACTCCCCGAAAATCTTTTTGCCGAATTTGTTCATACCTTAAACCAATCAAACTCTTCTCAATATTTAACCCGTGTATCTCTTCTCCGTAGGGAATAACTGTAATACTTTCTTCTTCAGGCTCTGCTGTTTTAATGTCTTTTACTAAAATAGTTGAATTGTAATATTTAATTGGATCCCCAAACGATCCAATCATATAAACTTTATTTCCATTTTCTAAACTACCCACTGCTTCTTTCCAATTCTCTCGATACATTTCCGCATTACCCAAATATAGATAACTAAATCCTAAAAATCCCAAAGCTAAAGCTATCTTCAATACCTTGCTTTTGTTTTCAGCCAAAACCAACATTAAAATTGGCACCAAATACAAAAATCTGAAATATTGCATCAATGGTGATTTAAACGAAAATAAAATTCCCAAAATTATTGGCATTATCAGTAACCAAGCCATTTTTTTATTTTTCACTAATGGTTTAATTGCCAATCCAAAAACTATCAATGTCCATAAACCACCAGTTAGATAATAATAATTTTTTGGTAACCAACTAATTCTTCCAATTGAAAATTTTAATGGAATTAACAATAAGTTTTTCAAATTCACTTTACCCAAAACCAAACTCCAATTAGTCACCTGACTCAACATTTGTCCTGATAATTCCATTTGTTTTAACAACAATGGCGATATTCCTAAAATAGCCACACCTATTCCCCAAAAAGATTTCAAAAATTTTTGCCACTTCTTGGTTATTAAAAAATATAAAATCATTGCCCCAGTCAAAAATACTGATCCATAAAAAGTTAAAAAAGCCAATCCTGTGGCTAAATTAAAGCATATCCAATTTATTTTCTTTTCTTCGTTTTTAACAATTTTTATCCAGTTATAAACTGCCACCATCAAAATCATTACCATCAATGAGTACATTCTTAGTTCTTGTGAATAATAGACCAGCAAAGGATTAAATCCGGTTAGGACTGCTGCCCATAAACCTAATTTTTTATCTTTAATTAAAATTCCGATTCGGTAAACCAGGCAAATTGTTATCAAGGAAAACAAGACTGAACTCAATCTCATTCCCATTACTCCGTTCCCAAAAATTTTTGTCCACAAATTTAAAAACAAATAATAAACCGGTGGGTGGAAATCCGTTACTGAAAAATTTGAGATAATTTCTCCCCATCTCATCTGGGACACGTTAGCCGAAATCGCTTCATCTAGCCACATCGATTGATTAATTCCAATCAGTCTTAATCCCAAACTAATAAATATTATTAACCAAATCATATTCTAGGTAAAACCGTTTGATATTTTCCATAAATAGTTATTGGCGTTCCCGCATCTGCCCAAGCATATAAAGTCGCTGAATCAGCTGTTGTCATATTAATACACCCATGCGACATTGGTACTCCAAAATTATTATGCCAATAAGCTTGATGGAAACTATAGCCCAATTTCTTTTGATATTTGTCGTTATAAAAAAACATTACATTTTGTACATTTGGCAAATAATAATAAGTTCCCAACTCTTCTGACCCACCTGACATTTTCTGTGCTTTTACTTTAGCCCAAACTTTAAAATCGCCAGTTGGAGTCCTTCCGTAAGTTCCAGAAGAAATTAGGAAATCATAAACAAGTTTGTCTCCATCATAAGCCATAGCCCTTTGTTTAGTTAAATCTACCTCAATTCTTTTACTAGTCGATTGTTCTTCTGTAGTTACTCCCAACACCTTGTCCTCTAATTTTGTTTGCGGGACATTAACAATTTTATTGTTAAAAACTCCTTCTCTGGCTTCCGAATCATATTCTACTGTTAAGTTTTTTGGATCTATCTCGTCTTGCCTTGATAAAAATTTAAATAAATATGGCCGTAAACTTACTGCCATTAAAAATACCAACACGGGGGTTAGTAAAAGTATTTTCTTTTTATAATTCATCTCTATATATTATTGTAATACTTCTTCGTTTTTGCCATCATTAAATTAATGAAACAACTTATTTGTATTACTGGTGCTGCTAATGGTCTGGGTAGGGAACTAGCCGCCTCTTTTTCTTCCAAAAATCAGGTCATTATTTTAGATATCGATTCTAAAACTGAAACTATTGCCAATCACCTTAATTGTGATTTTTATTCTTGTGATATCACTAATTTTGATAATTTTGCTCACACCATCAAAGATATCTTAAAAAAATACAAAACTATTGATGTTTTTATCAACAACGCCGGAGTCTATATTGATGGTCCAATTGAAACAAATGATCCGAAGAAAATTAAACAGGTTTTCGAAGTTAATTGCCTTGGTCCAATTTTTGCCGCCAATATTTTAATTCCAATTTTCAAAAAACAAAAAAGTGGCACTATTATTAATATCAATTCCACGGCTGGCCTCCATCCCAAAGCTAACAACTCGGTTTACCACGCTTCTAAGTGGGCTTTAACTGGGTTTTCTGAATCTCTCCAGTTAGAATTAGTCAATTCCTCCATAAAAATTGTCGATATTCACCCAGGAGTAATGAACACAAAATTTACTCAAAATACTAACACCGATTTATCCAAAAGTATCCACCCAGAAGAAGTCGTTAAAGCCATCAACTTTGTTTTAAGTTGTGATTCAAAAACTTTCATTCCCCGATTGACCATCAAACACATCTAGTCTATACTGGATCTAATACCCAAACAAAACCCAAAGACAATTTATTGTTTATTCATGAATCATTAATCTTGAACCTAGAATTATGCCATTATCTCAACCACTAGCGTCACTCTTACGTCCTCAAAATCTTGATGAATTTATTGGTCAAAAACATCTCGTTGGTCCAGGTAAACCTTTACGCCAAGCCATTGAAAATCATCAAATTTTTTCCATGATTTTTTGGGGTCCTCCGGGAGTTGGTAAAACTACTTTAGCCAAAATTATCGCCAAAGAAACCAATGCTGAAATCCACGAACTTTCGGCTGTTTCCGCTGGCAAAGATGACATCAAAAAAATTGTTGCTGGGGCTAATCCAACTCTCTACAAAAAAATCCTATTTTTAGACGAAATTCATCGTTTCAATAAAGCTCAACAAGATTTTTTGCTTCCTTATGTCGAATCGGGGATTTTGACCCTAATTGGCGCTACTACCGAAAATCCTAGTTTTGAAGTTATTTCGCCACTTCTTTCTCGTTGTCGGGTTTTTATTCTTAATGAATTAAGTGATGATGAAATTGGTGAAATTATCTCCCGGGCTGTAAAAATTCTTAAAACTAAAATCAGTAAAGACGCTAAGGAATGGTTAGTCAAAATGGCCAATGGTGATGCCCGCCAAGCCCTAACCATGATTGATAATGCCTTCACTTTATATGGCAAACTAGGCAAAGAGGATTTAACTAACACTCTCCAAAATAAATTTTTGCGTTTTGACAAAAAGGGCGAGGAACACTACAACACTATTTCTGCCTTTATAAAAAGTATGCGCGCCAGCAATGTCGATGCTGCTCTTTATTATCTGGCTCGCATGATTAATGCCGGCGAAGATCCCAAATTTATTGCCCGTCGTATGGTTATTTTTGCCAGTGAAGATATTGGCATTGCTAATTCCAGTGCCTTGATGTTGGCTAATGAAGTTTTTCGTGCCGTTGAAACCATTGGTTATCCTGAGTGTTCTATAAATTTAGCCCACGGTGTTACTTATTTGGCCAAATCACCCAAAAGTCGTCAGTCATACGATGCTTTCAAATTAGCTAGTCGCGATGTCGAAAATTTGGGTAATCTCCCTATACCGATGAATTTACGTAATCCTGAAACCAAGTTAATGAAAGATGCCGG
>CAZCWF010000021.1:0-8889 GCA_964502305.1 uncultured Gammaproteobacteria bacterium
CATTATCGATAATTATCAATATGGCCTATAGATCTTCATTTTTTAGAAGGGATAATAATCGAGAAGACAACCAAAGCAGCAACATAATTGCTCTACTCGGTTTTGTTTTAATTATTTTTGCTCCAATTATTGCTCAATTAATTCAATTAGCTATTTCTCGTCGTCGTGAATATTTTGCTGATGCTTCAGCTGTCAAATTAACCCGCCAGCCTCAAGGCTTAATTAACGCTCTAACTAAAATTTCTCAAGACAACACGGTCCTTGATACTGCTTCTACTGCCACTGCCTCCCTATACATTACTAATCCATTTAAAGGTAACAAAATCGCCAGCCTTTTTTCTACTCATCCACCAATTGAAAATCGCATCAAAACTCTTCAAGATATGATGTAATTACCGCACAATGTTCTAACATTTTAATTTTGACTTATTTTATTAGCCTTCCAACTTTTTACTTTTAACTTTAAACTACTAATATGTCTTTTGTTCATCTACACGTTCACACTGAATATTCACTTCTTGACGGTCTTTCCAAAATCAAAAATCTAGTCAATTTAGTCAAAGAAATGGGAATGAATTCTATCGCCATTACTGACCATGGGACTATGTATGGCGCCATTGAGTTTTACAAAGCCTGTAAAAAAGCCGAAATTAAACCTATTATTGGTTGTGAGACATATTTAGCTGCTAATGGCCGCCTTGATAAATCTGCCAATAACCGTCGTAATCAACACTTGATTTTACTAGCCAAAAATGAACAGGGTTACAAAAACCTAATGAAAATTGTTAGCATTGCCCATATTGAAGGGTATTACTATAAACCCCGCATTGATTGGGAAATTTTAACCAAATATCACGAAGGAATTATTTGTACTAGTGCCTGTATCGAAGGCGAGATTTCTCAGTTAGTTCTCGACAATAATTACGAACAGGCCAAAAAAAGAGCTAAAGATTTTCAAGATCTATTTGGAGAAGATTATTATCTTGAAATTCAACGTCATCCTAATTTAAAAGGCCAAGATATTGCTAACGAAGGTATCGTTAAAATTAGCCGAGAATTAGGAATTCCTTTAATTGCCACCAACGATGTTCATTATCTTAAAAAAGAAGATGCTTTTGCTCAAGACATTTTAATGATGATTAATACCCAAACCACTGTTAACGACGCCAAACGTCTCAGCATGCTCGATATTCCTGATTTTTATATTAAATCACCAGAAGAGATGGCTGCCCAATTTGCTGACTACCCAGATGCCCTAGAGAATACCCAAAAAATTGCTGACAAATGTAATTTAGAAATCGAGTTAGGTAGCTGGTATTTCCCCAAATTTCAACTACCAGAAGGCAAAACCGCCGAAGAAACTTTACGAGACGCCGTCTATAAATTAGCAAGAGAACATTACGGTGAAAATTTAAGTCAAGAAATTACCGATCGTATTGAATATGAACTCGACGTCATTTGTACCAAAGGTTACGCCGCCTACTTTTTAATCGAACAAGATTTTATCAAATGGGCCGAAAATAATGATACTGCCACCAACACTAGAGGTTCTGCTGCTGGTTGTTTAGTTGCTTTTATTTTAGGTATTACCACCGTCGATCCTTTAATTTACCAATTACCTTTTGATCGATTTAGACATCGCCGATGACAAACGCCAAGGCATGCTTTATCACATTATTGATCAATACGGTAAAGATGCTGTCGCTCAAATTTGTACTTTTGGACGAATGATGGCTAAAAATGCAGTTCGCGATACTGCTCGGGTGTTAGGCTACGAGTATTCAGTCGGGGATAAAATAAGCAAGCTTATCCCTGAAGGTTCTCAGGGTTTTCCCATGTCCATCACCAAAGCTTTAGACATTACTCCAGATCTAAAATCACTTTACGACACTGATCCTGATGCCAAACGAATTCTTGACTACGCCAAACAAATCGAAGGTTCTGCCCGCCATATCAGTGTTCATGCCTGTGCTATCGTTATTTCTCCAACAACTATCAATGACTTTTCTCCAACTCAGCTAGAAACCAGTGGAGATAAAACCATTACCCAATACGAAATGCATGCTGCCGAAGACGTTGGTATGATTAAATTCGATATTCTCGGAATTCGTAATCTTTCCTTTCTAGGTCAATCTGTTGTTAACGCCCGTAAAACTAAAGGTATTGAAGTTAACTTAAGAAAAATTCCTCTTGACGATAAAAAAACTTTTGAGATGCTTTCAAAAGGAGACACCATGGGAACATTCCAGCTTTCCGGTGACGGTATGACCAAATGGCTCAAAGAACTTAAACCAAACCGAATTGAAGACTTGATGGCCATGGTGGCTCTTTACCGCCCCGGGCCAATGGGAATTATTCCTGAATATATTGCTCGCAAAAACGACCCTTCAAAAATCGAATACTTCGATCCTAAAATGGAAAAATTTTTAAAAAACTCTTATGGCCTTTTGGTTTACCAAGATGACTGTTTGTATACCGCTATCGAATTAGCCGGATACAACTGGACTGAAGTTGACAAATTTAGAAAAGCTATCGGTAAAAAAATCCCAGAAGAGATGGCTGCCCAAAAAGAAAAGTTTATCAACGGCTGTATTGCTAATGGTTATACCGAAGAAAAAGCCCACGAAATTTTTGGCTATATTGAACCATTCACTAGTTATGGTTTTAATAAAGCTCACGCTGCTTCTTACGGGATGTTGGCTTACCGCACCGCTTACATGAAAGCTAATTTCCCGGTCGAATATATGTGTGCCTTACTAACTGCCGAGTCAGGTGATTCTGAAAAAGTTACCACTGGAATTGAAGAAAGTCGAAAAAACGGTATTATTGTCTCACCTCCAGACATAAACAAATCTGTCAGTGGCTTTGAAATGGAAGACAACCCAAATTCACTAGAAAATATGGCAATTCGTTTTGGTTTTAGTGCTATCAAAAATGTCGGTGAAGCCGCCATTGAAAATATTCTTCATGAACGAAAAGACAATGGGGCTTTCGTCAGTTTTACTGATTTCTGTCTCCGAGTTGACAGTCAAAAAGTCAACAAACGTGTTTTGGAAAGCCTTATCAAAGTCGGCGCTATGGATCAATTTGGTGAACGCAATGCTATTTTAGCCTCTCTTGATAAAATTCGCAGCGATTGCGACAAATTAAATACTAAAAAAAGTAACGGTCAATTTGGTTTATTTGATAGTCCTGCCGAAACCGACAATAAAATTGTCGCTCCGCCAGATCAATTTGCCGATGTTGAACCCATGTCTGAACATGATCGTTTAGTGATGGAAAAAGAACTCATCGGTGTCTTCGTCACTGAAAACCCACTTGTCAAAATGCTCAAACCATTTGCTCATCTTGGACTTAATAAAATCAGTGAGATCCTCCAAAAGACTAACGACACTCCAGTTAAACTTGCTGCTGGTATAAAAAAATTCAAAACTATTTTGACTAAAAAAACTAATGCCAAAATGGCATTTTTAACACTAGAAGATGAAACTGGTTCTATCGAGGCTGTAGTTTTCCCTAAAACTTATGAGAGAGTTGCCAATCTTTTATCCGACAACAAAGCTTTTTATATCGAGGGTAAGGTCAATATCAGAGAAGGAGATTTATCAATTCTAATTGATAGCCTCACTGAATCTGCTCCAGAAACTGCCAGTAAATATGATTTTGTTATAACTGTTCCTCAAACAGCTAGCCAAGGACAACTAATGCAACTCAATTCATTACTTAAAAATAATCCTAATGGCCACCGAGGTCTTATAATCCTTCCTAATGGCAAAAATCTTCCATTGAGTTATGGCGTAAACTACAACCAAGATTTGCAAAAACAAATCGACGATATCCTCTTGCCAAAGCCAAACTAGCTTGCTAGACTACCAAAGTTTATTTTGATATAATTTCAAAGCAAATTCTCTACAATTATGGCTATAAAAATAACTAAAAATGATCAAGAATTCTTTGTCGGAGATTCCGTCAGAGTCAACTATAAGATCAAAGAAAAAGATAAAGAAAGATTACAGGCTTTCGACGGTGTTATTCTCGCCATCAAAGGTCGTGCCGAAAACAAAAATTTTGTTGTTCAAAAACATGCTAGTGATGCTGTAAATGTAGAAAGAATTTTCCCTATCAATTCTCCATGGATTGATAGTATCAAAAAACTTCGTGGTCCTAAAGTCAAGATCCGCCGATCAAAACTCTACTACCTTCGAAATCCAAAAGCCAAAACCATCTAATTTTGACTTCCTGCACATAAAAATTTTTAAAAGTCTTTTTTTGTTTAGAAATTAGACATTAGAAATTCAAAATTTTATTTGGGTCTTTTCAGCCACAGGCTGATCCGCCTCTGGTGGAAGTTCAGTCGGTAGATCCGCCAGCCGGCGGACTTTTAAGCAATTCCATCGCGAGTTGCCTAGTACTTTTTAATTTAATGGGTCTTTAGCTCAGTCGGTAGAGCAGTTGCCTTTTAAGCAATTGGTCGCGGGTTCGAGTCCCGCAGGACCCACCAATGTCACTTTACGGTTTAATTCTCGGTATCGCTTTTGTCATCGGAATCGAATATTTTTCTCGACATAATCAAACTATTCCCAAAAAACAGGAAAATATTTTTATAATTCTTCTTCTATTTTTTGGCATTATTGGTGCCAGAATTTATGGTGTCATCGCCGATTGGTCTTATTTTTCTCAAAATCCCATTCAAATTTTAAATCTTCGAGGTGGTGGATTAGGTATTTATGGTGGACTCATTGGCGGAATTTTATTTACTATTCTTTTTTGCCTAAAAAATAAAATTAAAATTTTATCAGTTTTTAATTCTATCGCTCCAATTGTTCCACTCTGTCAAAGTCTCGGTCGTTGGGGAAATTTCTTTAATCACGAAATTTATTCTGCTTCTGGTCAACCGGTTTGGTTATACGAATCAATTCTATTGTTTCTAGTTTTTTTCCTACTTCATAAAACCAAACACCACCAAACTGGAATTTATTTAATCAGCTACGGTATAATACGTTTTATCTTAGAGTTTATCCGAGTTGATACTATACCATTATTCGGTCTAACATTAGCTCAAATCCTAAGTCTTTTATTTATTTTATTTGGTTTTTTAACCATCCATTATGAAAATACTCGTCATTAATCCTGGTTCTACCAGTACTAAAATTGCTGTTTTTGAAGACACTCAAGCTATTTTTGAACTCAAAGTTGATCATGCTCAAGATCCTGAATTCCAACAAGAATTTAGCCGACCTCGTAGCGTTTTTGACCAACTCGAATTTAGAAAAAAAGCTTTAGAAAAAGCTATCCAAGAAAATAATATTACCCAACTCGATGCTGTTGTCGGTCGTGGTGGCACCGGGCCAGGAATTCCATCTGGAACTTATATTGTCAACGAAAAAATGATTGATGATTTAAAAAATAAAGCCCAAAGTAATCATGCTTCCAATCTTGGTGCCCCTTTAGCCAAATATATCGCTACTAATTTTGGCATTGCCGACAAAGCCTTTATCGTCGATCCAGTTACCACCGATGAAATGGATGAAAAACACAAAATTACCGGTATTCCAGAAATTGTTCGCTATTCTTCTTGGCACGCTCTCAATCAAAAAGCTATTGCTCGACAATACGCCAAAGATGTTGGTAAAAATTATGAAGATTTAAATTTAATCGTTGCTCACTTAGGTGGTGGTTCATCTTTTGGCGCCCACAAAAAAGGCCGAGCTATCAATGTTATTTCTCCAGTTTCTGGAGAAGGTCCATTTACTCCGGAACGATCCGGTGCTCTTCCAGCCCAAAACTTAATCGAAATGTGTTTTTCTGGTAAATTCACCAAAGATCAATGTTTACACTACGTCTGCGGTGGTGGTGGCTTATTTGCTCTTCTTGGCACCAAAGACATGATGGCTGTTGAAAATGAATATCCAACTTACGATCAACGTAAAAAAGATATCGTTGACGAAATGATTGCTGGAATTTCTCGTTCTATTTGTTCTTTAATCCCAGATTTTGAAGGTGAACAAATTGATCAAATTTTGATTACCGGTGGTATTGCTCGATGGCAATTAGTTATCGACAAAATCAAAGAAGATGTTACCGCTACTGGAATCGGCGTTTCTGTCTACCCAGGCGAAAAAGAGCTCGAAGCTCTCCGTGACGGCGCCATCCGCGTTCTCAAAGGCGAAGAACAACCAAAAGAATATCAATAAATTACCAATCTATTGGTTCTTGTCCAGAAAAAATCAGATAACTATTAGTTTGTGAAAATGGTTTTGATCCAAAAAATCCGGCATAAGCCGACAGAGGAGACGGATGAGGGGATTTGATCACCAAGTGTTTATTTTCATCAATCACACTACCTTTTTTCTGAGCATAGCTACCCCACAAAATAAATACCAAATTTTCCTTTTGTTCTGACAAAATTTTTACTACTGCATCAGTAAACTTTTCCCACCCTTTATTTTGGTGTGACCCGGCCGTATGAGCTCTAACTGTCAAAGTTGCATTTAACATCAACACACCTTGTTTTGCCCAATTTTCCAAATTTCCATTTTTATTTTTCGTCTTCACCCCCAAATCTGATTCAATTTCTTTATAAATATTGACCAATGATGGGGGAGTCGGAATATCCTCATTCACTGAAAACGCCAATCCATTGGCCTGATTTGGCCCATGATACGGATCTTGTCCTAAAATCACTACCTTCACTCTATCAAACGGCGTCAAATCAAAAGCATTAAAAATAAATTTTGCTGGTGGATACACTGTCGATTTTTGATATTCCGATTTTACAAAAGTTATTAAATCCTTAAAATATTTTTCATTAAATTCATTTTGTAATACCTTCTTCCAACTTTCTTCAATTTTCACTTCCATAGCTAAAATTATAACAAAGCAAATCTTTAAGCCAAATTTCGTTTTAAGCCAGCAGAACTTGTTTAAACCAGATATAAATCAATTTTTTCTCATAAGAGAAAACTCTTGTTACTCATTTTCTCTTTACCAAAGCACCCTGATGAACCAGGGTGCTTTTTAGACCAAACCCCAACCTCGGCTATAAAAGCAAATATTCTCAAAAGATCCATTGTCCCTACCGATTTTTTTAGCAATTCTTTGATCGACCAATCCACTGCCTAATACAGTAAAGTCCAAACCTTCATCCAAAGCAACTCTTCCAAATCTTAATGTTTTTTCATTAAAACCAATTAATTTTCGCGGATCTGCATCAAAATCAACAATGCTATTAGGATTTTTTACATGAATCAATTTTTCTAAGTTAATTTTTGATTGTCTAGTTAAAATAGGACAATAGGAAACTGCTAACCCTTCAGATTCCCTTCTCTCTTCAAAGAAACTATCAATAAAATTAACCAGACATTTTGAATCAACCCTTGCAGTGGAAATTAAAACTCTATCAGTCTCATCGATAATGCGCAAAAATTCTCTAAGTCTCAACAAATTATCACCTAAATTATTTTCTTTCCCTCTCAGACACAAAAATCCATCTAAATCTACCACCACCACCCCTTTCAACTTTGGAATCTCTTTCAAAGAGGCTACTCTGACAGTTTTCAACCTATCTATTGCTTCAGACGACCAAGATGGCACTTCTATTTCCATAAAATACGAGATTATATCAAACAAAAATAAATCATATAAAATTACGTCGGAGATTTTTCCAAAACCATTCAAATTAGAATTATATCTTAAGTGTCATCTCAACCGTCTCTAATATAGTCTGAGCTATATGTTTTATATCTCTCCTTGCCCGGTTCACAGCAAACTGTTTTGAATCTTTTCTTTTTTGTGAATGGGCCAAAAACCCATTTTCTGAAAAAAAATGTTTTTCAATCCCACTTTCACTCTTATTGTAAAAATACATACCACCAATATCATTGGTATCTCCATATACAACCTTATTCTTTAACCATCTCCATTCATCATTAGAATAATTACCAACATTAGATTCCAAAAAATCAGGTAATACTGACAATGAAGCAATGTCAAAATCAATACCATTATTTTTCAAATATCTTGCTAAATCAATTATGCCATCCCCAACACATATTATCTCCGTTACTAACAAAGTTTTTCCAAAAGTATTTTTTCTACTTTTAATAAAATCATTAACTGCCACCTTTTGTTCTACAGAAAGTCCTCTTCCCCCGAGAATACCATATAGTTGAGTTTCAGCTGATAAATCCAAATTTCTTTTTCTGTTCTTAATTTGTTCTAATAAATAAATTCCGACTAGTCTACCGCTAGGATCATCTGTTAAGACAGTATCATAAGTATGCATCTGATTAATCAATCTAAAACTCAAACCAGCTAACGATCTTATAACATCTTCGGCTGGACAATCGTAAGACCGTATATTTAGATACTTCTCCAAATTTGGACTTAATCCCAATATCTCTTTGTTGAACTTTTCGTCAAGTTCCGATCTTACATTATTTTGAATTTGATAAATTTCAATATTAGACATAAACAATACTTCTCTTTCAACAAATCAATAAATTCACAACCAAATCATTTTTTCCATAGTGTGAGCCCGCGGTCCAAAATCTGGAACCCCTATTTGACTCTTTAATTAAAACCTATTATAAACTAATTGAACTCGGATTAACTAAAGTTAACGGTAAAGTTACGTATTTAAATACCAAAGAGGCAGAGCTATGAGTCAGTTTACTACATCACTTCACAATGAAAATACGTTTTATTCCAGTTTTATTAAAGACCTAGAAAACTGTAAAAAGGAAGTAATCATTGAAAACCCATTTATTACTACTCAAAGGATGAATTTGTTATTTCCCATCTTAAAAAAACTTAATGATAGGGGAGTCAACATTTTTATTATTACCCGTGACCCAAAAGAACATATTGAAAAATATCAATGCCAATCAG
>CAZCWF010000022.1:0-8779 GCA_964502305.1 uncultured Gammaproteobacteria bacterium
ATGAATTAAAAACAGTTTTTAACCGAGGCTTTAGTAGTGGTTTTTATTTGGGTCGATCAACTGATGAATGGGCGAGTGGGGAAAATAATTTGGCAACAGAAACTAAAAAACTGCTGGGGAAAATTGATCATTTTTATCAAAAAATTAATGTAGCGGAAATTAAATTGCCAGAAAATAATCGAGTAAATAATGGTGACGAATATATAATAATTGGGACAAACACAGGAGTTTATAGAGATAAATTTTTTGAAATAAAAACAGAAAAAAATATCTTAACTTTTAAAACTAAACAAAAAGTAAGAAAAAACGATAAACTATTTTTAGTAATCAAAAATGAAAACTAAAGTAGTAGTAAGCGATTTGATGCAGAAAAATTATGTTTATTGGAGAACTGAACCGGTAGGTAAAAATTTTGATAAACGTTTTAAACCAGAATTAACACCAAAAGAGATGTTGGAACTGGGTGTGTTTGGAGGAAAATATATGACAGATTGTAGAGACGAATTCCCTACCGACTGGTACAAAGCGGCCAAATTGAATCACGAAATTCATGAGGCAAAATTAAATTATTTTGGAATAAACGCCAGTCAACCATTGTCGGTGTGGGTTAAAAAAGGCTGGATAAATCCAGATGATCCACGTGGGTGGTTTCAATGGTATTGTCGGTATTATATGGGCAGACGACATGAGGACGATGAGCGGCAAATTAAACGATGGTTGGCAATAAAAAGACATGTGGCTCAAGTGAAAAAGAATTGCCAGAAAAAAGATTTATTATGTCGAATTAAACAACGGCAAGCATTACTCCATTGGGCTTACGATAGTAGAAAAATCTAGCTTATTTATCTCTGAGGTAAATTTGAGTTAGAGCTTTGATGGCGGTGGCGCCGAGTAATATACCGATAAAAATCGGATCAAAAGTTTGTTTAATAAATGCCCAAGCGATAAGACCAAAAAGTAAAAACCAAAGAGCGTTTCTATCAGCAATAGCCTCATGAAGACGTTCACGTTCATCTTTTTGAATTTGAGTCATGGTGTGAAGAACATCTATTAATAAAAGACCGGTAATAGAAAAAGTAATTGTATTTTTAAGGTTTGGATCAATGTTAAGGCTGGAAACTATAGCAATAGGGATAATGAAAGCAATAACATAGACCCAACCTTGCCAGCAATTTGGGGTTAACCCCCAACCAGAATATTTTCTTAAATTAAACCATTTTGGACTTGCAATCATAAATTAGTTTTTAGATCGTAGATCATTTTTGAATTATTAATAATAAATTAGAATATAAAAAGTTTGTCGATTGAAGTTTTAAGAGTGACAGCAACATCGTGAGCCAATTTTAGACTAGGGTTATATTTTCCCTGTTCTAAAAAGACGATGGTTTCACGGCGAACTCCAACTAAATTAGCTAATTGGTCTTGGGTTAAGTTAAGTTTAGCGCGATATTCCTTAATTTTAGTTTGCATAATTATTTACAAGGAATAGTTGGGGCGGAATAATCTGGATGACCATGTTCTATCCACTGACCGTTTTGACAAACCCAATTGTCTTCTCCTGAAAAAAAACGAAGAGTAAAAATGCTGGCAAATACAGATAAAATAATAATAAAGATAATAAATCTAGTTTTGTTGCTAGAAAATTTAACTTTATTTTGAAACTTAAATATAAAACTATAAGTAATCATTAATAGACAAGTAGAAAAGGCTAAAGTTAAAGCAATAGGTTCATAAGCCGGGTTGGTATCTTTAAAAGAATATAAAATGAACATGGCAGTAACGGCAATCCACGAATAGACTTGGATAGCCAAAGCAGCGGATTTACCGGAGTTAATATAGTCTCGCTCATCAGCAACGACTTCTTTAACCTGACGGCGAAGCCAAATTAGAACCGAAGAGGAAATTACTAAAGTAGCTAATGGGATCAAATAATTTTGATACAAAATAGCTTGACTAAAAATAATAGCGATAGCTACTGTTATGGCTAATTTTATTTGTTGATATTTTTTGAGAGTCATAATGTTAATTATTTCTAACTGAGATATGTTAGATCTATTTAACATTTTTGTCAAGACCTTGGTGATATTTCATCAGACAAATTCCACTTGATACTTCAAAACCATGTGATTTAGCTAAATTAACAGCATCTGGGTTATTGATCCCCTCTTGGAGCCAAATGATAGATCTTCTACCAGAATCGATAACTTCTTGAACGATTGGAGGAACGTCTTCAGATTTACGAAAAATATCAATGATATCAATGTTAATTTCTGGAGGAATTGAAGCTAAATTTGGATAAGATTTTTGTCCAAAAACTTCAGATATATTTGGATTAACCGGAATAATTTTGTAACCTTGATTAATCAGATATTGAGCAACTTGAAAACTAGGGCGATCCGGTTTGTCAGAGAGACCAATAATAGCTATAGTTTTAATTTGATCCAAATTCATAATTAATTTTAGTCCAGAAAATCATGGACATTAAATTGGTCGACAGAAAAATTTTGACCATCAAAATTTAATATAGTGTAGCCAGCTTCGCTAATTTTGGATTCGGCAATAAGTTCACTTGATGGGCGATATTTTTGATCAATAGAATAAACAGTATTTCGAATAATGCCACCATGAGTGGAAATTAAAATATAGCCATCGGGGGTTTGCTGACAAAGTTGTTTGATTTTGGTCTCAAAGCTAGAGATGGATTGATTAAGAGAAATGTTAGTTTCAGGGGGGATCCAGTCGGGATTTTGAAGGGCAAAAGCTTGAATGTGTTGGCGAATTTCTTTTGGATTGAGGTAATTATTGTAAGCATTGAATTCACCAAATTCAGAAAGACTAACTAGATTTTTTATATTAAGGATTTTTTGAACAATTTCGGCACTTTGAATAGAACGGCGATAAAGACTGGAATAAATAGTGACTGAATTATTTAATTGAGGGAATCTTTGTTTGAGAGTATTACCTAATTTGGTAATTTGATCGATTCCCAAATCGGTTAATTCAACATCATTTTTATCATTAGTAATTTTTGATTCAGTTTTTTGTTTTTCACCGTGACGAAAAAGAATTATTTTCATAAACTAATTATGAATTAAATAGTTTAAGATAGATACTTTCAATTTGGTCGACCATGTTTTTAACTGAGTATTTTTGAGCTGATATTCTAGCTGATGAGCCAATTTTTTCTCGCAAAGATTTATCTTTAATTAATTTTTCAAGTAAAACGGCAAGTTTGGTTTCATCATAAGGGTCGACACAAAAACCAGTTTTATTATTTTCAATAAACTCTAGAGGACCGCCTTGATTGGAGCTGATAGCAACTTTGCTCGATAGCATAGCCTCCAGATACATTAAGCCAAAAGTTTCATACAATGAAGGGACACAAATAATATCTGAACCAGCATAAAATGAGGGCATATCATTGGGGTCAATAACAGGGATTAACTCAATATTGCCCTCAATGTTGTTTCCTTTAATTATTTTAGAAACATTTTTATCAGCAAGATTAGTTAAAGATTTATCAATATTGTTATATATACTAACTAAGACAAAATTATTAATATCTCTGTTTTTAAGAATATTTAAAGCTTTAAAAACTAAAATTAAATTTTTTTGTTGATTCAATTCTCCAGTAGTTAAGCTAAATAATCTAGCAGGGCTGAACAAAATAACGGAATTTGGGTATTTTTTACTAATAGCACTTATTTTTGGATTTGGTTTTGATTTTAAAAAGGGTAAAGGATTGATTCCGTTATAAACAACAGACTTTTGTTTGGCATTGGTGCCTATTTTTTTCCATTCTTCTAGAACAAAATTGCTAACACAGATTAAATAGTCCCAAGGTAAATCCCGAAGGGGTTTAGTAATTTCAGTATCTCTTAATTGAGCATTGTGAGCGTGTTCGATAATAGGAATTTTAAATTTAGAAATAGTATCAAAAATTGAAAGAATATTTTTAACACCAAAATCTCTATTTGGGCTACCCGACGGATAAGAACCGTTATGAAAATGAAAAATATCCGGTTTAAATGAATTTAAGATTTGGGATAAATCTTGATCGATATATTTATTAGAAAAAGTAACTTTTGAATTAACATAATCTCTTCGAAAAACCTTGATATTAAAAATAGTTTCATCAATATTAGTTTGGCCATCAACAAGAGAAGTAACAACAGCAACTTCATAGCCTCTACTGACTAATTCTTTGGCTTGGTTTAACAAAATTGTTTCAGCGCCTCCGGTTTTTGGATAAAAAAACCAACCAAAGAGCATTATTTTTTTCGGTTTTTTCATTGAAAAATTTATTCAATAATGGCTAAAATTTCAGCTAAAACTTTAATATTTTTATCGACAATTTGACGAAGATCTTTGTCTTTAGATTTATAAGCAATGCTAATACCAGCTAAATTAAAAGCACCAATACTTTTTGTATTACCAGCAACCATAACAGTTTCTGAAAATTTAACTTTTTGAGATTTAGCTGCTTTTTGAAATGATTTTACAAAACCTTCGTCAAAACTTGGGTTGATCCAACTATTTGAGCTAGGGACAATCTTGCCGGTGTATTTCCCTTTCTTTTCTTCAAGTCTAATCCCGTCCCAAAAATCAACACGAAGACGTTTGGCAAATGACTCAACTATTGGGGAAAAATTGCAACTAATAATACCGACCTTATATTTTCTTTTGGTTAGAGCATTAATGACTTCTCGGGAATAACGAACTCGAGGAAGTTTGTTACAACTGGACTTAAATTCTTTGACTTTTATACCTTTGAAAAGAGCAGCGTTTTTTTGAATTAAAGTTTGAGCATCAATTTTACCCTCAGACCACTCTTGGGTATTTTGATTAATTTTTTGGTCAATACCAAATTTTTCGAATAATCGACTAAATGATCGGTCATAGATTAAAGTATTGTCTAGAGTGAAAAGAACTAATTTATATTTATGTCGGATTAATCCAGCTCGAGAAATCATGGTTTCTAAAACTTGACGACTCATTTCTCTGATGGTTTCTTCTGGATTTTCACGATTGGAAAGATAACCAATATTAACTTCTTGGATTCTAAGACCAGATTCAATAGCTTCAAATAAAAGACCAATGTCGACGCCATAACGACCAACAAATTCGGCATTAATTAAAAAGTCTTTTTTGGTACAAATCTGACCACTAATTGGTTGTTCAAAATGAATACTAGGGAAAAGAATTTCCATCATAGGCTTAACGGCAAATTCAGTGACGCGACCGCGTTTTCGGCTAAAAGTCCCTCGAGACATATCCACTTCATCAAGTAAAACTGGTTCAACTATTTTGAAAATTTTATCGCTGGTAATATTCTTTAAATCAGAATCAAGAAAGAGAATTACTTCGTTTTTTGATTCTTTAACTCCACGCGACAAAGCAGCCCCTTTACCTTTGTTTTTAGTGTGCTTTATGTATTTAATAAAGTTTGGATATTTTTCAATAAAAGCTTGGATAGAAATATCGGTTTTATCAGAACTGCCATCGTTAACAAAAACAATTTCATCGAGATGAGGGACTTTAACTAATTCGTTAAGTACTTTTTGGAAACGACCGTCTTCGTTGTAAGCTGGGACAACGGCAGAGAATTTTGAATAAACATATTCTTTAGTAATAGGTTGGGTTTTGTTAAAGGGAGAAAGATTGAGCATGGTCTATTATACCAAGACTGGGATTATCGCTATCAAAATGTATCTTATCTGCTAAGTTTATGGCAAAAATCAAACTTGTTTTCGGGTAAAAGTAGCTGGCGGTTGGGTTTTAGTTCGGAGATAAATTCAGGAGTATGACTAACAATAATCATGCTACCTTGGTAAAGTTTTAGAGATTCCAAAATTAACCTTTGGGATAAAACATCTAAATAGGTGGTTGGTTCGTCTAATATGAGGAGGTTGTATGTTTGAGACAAAATAGTAGCAATAGATAGTCGAGTTTTTTCACCACCAGAAAGAGTGGAAACTTTTTGAAAAACTTTATCCCCAGAAAAAAGAAACCGTCCCAAAAGAGATCTAATTTGACTTTCAGTAAGAGTACATTTTTCTCTAACAGTTTCTAGTAAATTTTTGTTTAAATCAAAAGTTTCAAATTCTTGAGAATAGTAACCGATTTTTAATCTGTCATCTTTGACAATTTCACCACTATCTGGTTGTACAATTCCCAATAAAATCTTAATGAGAGTACTTTTGCCAACACCATTAGGACCTGCCAAAGAAATTCTTTCACCTCTTTTAATATCAAAATCAACTTTTGATAAAACTTGTTTTTCGCCAAAAGATTTGGAAATATTTAGAGCCAATAAGGGCAATTCACCAAGCCAATCTGGTTGAGGTAAATTGATTTTAATTTTTTTAGCCTCTGGAGGCATAGACGGGAGATTGGCTTGAGCAGTACGAATTCTTTTTTCCAAGTTAAGACGCATACGAACACCCTTTTCGGATCGGTTGCCAGCAATTTTAAGTAAGCCTTTTTTCATTTGAACTAAACGTCTTTCTTGAGTATGAATTTGGTGAGACAAATGTTCTAATTTCTCCCCTTTTAATTGAACATAGTGAGAATAGTTTCCAAAGTATTCTTCGATTTTTTTAGTTTGAGGATTAACTTCAAGAATTTTATCGATATTTTTGTCGAGTAAATTTAAGTCATGGGAAATAATAATTAAGGTTTTTTGATAACGACCGAGAAAATTCATAACCCAGGCTTTACCGGCGATATCTAAAAAGTTGGTTGGTTCATCAAGAAGTAAAATATCGGGCTCAGAAATTAAAGCTCGAGCGATGGCTAATTTGGTTTTTTGGCCACCACTAAGATTTTGAGGGTGATCGTCAAGATTAAGATGAGCTAATTCAAGTTTGGCTAAAATTCGCAAAAGTTGGTGATCTTCTTTTTGGTATTGAGGATCAAGATAATGTCGAACAGAAGGAGCTTGCTCCATTTTTTCGTCACGTTTAACTTCCTGAGGGACTGACATAACTTTGCCACTGATATTAATTCGGCCATTGTCAGGGAATTCTTCACCGGTGATAAGTTTGAAAAGAGTTGACTTACCGGAACCATTTTGACCGACTAAACCAACCTTGCTATTTTTGGCAACAAAAAATTCTGCATTTTCAAAAATCGGGTCTTTACCGTAAAAAAAGGATAAATCTTTGGCCAAAATCATGGGTTGATTGTAACATTAATACAGATAAATTTAGTAAATATCCGGATTTTTGAAAGGAATTAGGGCCAGAATAACAGCCGGTTCGTAATAAGTAGTTCTAGTAATAACATCTTTGGTTAAAAGACCAACAGCACCGTTTGATTGTTTAGAGTTAGAACGGTTGAAGAAGATATCATCTGCTTCACCTAATTCTTTACCGGTTTTAATTAAGGCAACTATGGGTTTGGGGAGAAAAAATGAGGCAGTTCTACCAAAACTATTTTGTTTATTTTTGGACTTGATATAGATCCAAGCAAAAGTTTCCATGCCGATTTTTGTGTGTTTTGAACCACCTTCAATTCCAACATAATAGTCAAAATCTGGATTAATTTTGAATATATTATTAACCCGATTTTGGGCTCCTTTTTTGGTTTCTAATTCACCTATTGGTTGTCCAGAAACACCAGAATCAACGCTAAATCCTTGAAATAAAAATTTTTGATCGGGAAACATTTTGGAAAAGGCTAATTTAACACTTTCAATTTTGACAGGATTTTTTGAACCAATAGCAATTGTTATCATATTTGATTAATTTTAACTAAATTAATGCTTAAAATCGAATTAAAAGTTATAATTTGGGGATGATTGTGGACAAAGTTAATCAAGAATAATGAAGCTAATATTAAAACTATCCAGGGATTTAATGACAATTTTGCTAGTATTGATATCGGGGTGGCTGATTTGGACTCAGGTTTTTGGGAGACTAGACAAACGGCTTCCAATGTTAATTGCTTTGTTAATAACTTATATCGTTTCATCTTATGTAATTTTGCCGATTCTGGTTAGAACTATTATGTTAATCACCAGAAAAGGAAGAATTCCGAGATTCGTAACAGCTCGAGAAGGTTCTTTTGTAGATCCGGTAAATATAATTTTAATTGGAAGCGAGAAGCAAATTAAAAAAGCTTTTGAAGATATTGGATGGTATGGGTCAGATAAAATAAATATAAAAAGTGCAACAAAAATGATTTATGCTTTTCTAAACAACAAGGCTTATTTGAAAGCACCAATGAGTTCGTTATTTTTATTTGGACGAAGACAAGATATTGATTTTCAGCAGCCGATTGGAAAAAGTCCAAGAAAGAGGCATCATATAAGATTTTGGGGGGTGGATGTTAATAAAATAGAAGATCCATTGGATATAAAGTTCTGGACTGAAAAAAAGAAAATTAAGTTAAATGAATGTTTGAGTTGGGTTGGTGCTGGGAGTGAAGATTTGGGTTTTGGTTTTACTAGATTAACTTTTAAAATATCTCATCGAGTAAATCACAGAGTGGATCATGAAAGAAAATATATTTTAGACTCTTTAAAAGAGAAAAATATAATTGGGAAAGTTAACTACTATAAATCAGGTGAATTTAAAGTTGGAAAGTATATTTCTGATGGAAGAATTGCGGTAGCAAAATTGAAGAATTAGTGCGGTGGGAGAGGGACTCGGACCCCCAAGTCCTTGCGGACGGCGACTTTCGAGGTCGCTGCCTTACCAATTCGGCGCATCCCACCAAATGGTGTACCCGAGAGGGATCGAACCTCCAACCTTTGGTTCCGCAAACCAATGCTCTA
>CAZCWF010000023.1:0-8153 GCA_964502305.1 uncultured Gammaproteobacteria bacterium
CAGTAATCATTTGGTGTGCTTCATGAATATTATTAATAAACAGTTGAGAAACTTTTATTAAGCCATCAAAAGCATATGGTAGAAAGATTCTAAAAGACAAAGCTAAAAAGAAAGAAAATAAAGAACACTGGAGGATTTTTTGAGAAAATTTTTTGTTTTGAAAAAAAATGAATAAAAGTATTAACGGGAGAACAATACCAACAGAGGTTTTACTAGCCAAAGTAATACCAAAAAAAAGCCCAGATAAAATGTTTTTTTGAGAAATAAGAAAATATAGACTTAGTGTAAAAAGAAAGACAGTGGTGGCATCGACAGTAAAAAAATGGGATTGTTGAATAGGGAAAATACAAATAGAATATAGAAAAGCAGATAATAAAGCTGGTTTGGTTGTTTTGAAAATTTTTAGTGAAATTAAAAATATAAGGAAAATAGTTAAAGTATCGAATACAGTAGAGATAACACGCCCAATCAAAAAAATATTTTCATATGAATTAAAATTAATTATTTGAGCAAAAAATTTGGTGATGAGGAGAGGAAAAGTGCCGTAGACATAGAATGAATAATTCTTATTATTTGGGTTAAAATTTGATTTGGCAGTGTTGAAATATTCTTTTAAACTTTGGGGTAGATTAATATCTGAAACGACCATGGTTAAAAACCGTTCGTCTGGATGAAGATGTTGACCTTGATCCCAATTAAAGCCGATTATCCTAAAAATAAAACCGAGAATAATGATTAAAAAAAGTATTAGTTTGATTTTTGTATTTATTTTTGGATTATTCTTAATCATTTTGCTTTTGATAAATTCTTATAGTTGGGTTGTCAAAAACAGACCAAGTTTCTTCGGCATTTTTGGAATTTAGAAAAAGGCTGTTTGATTTGGAAAAAGTTTTAATAAGGGGAAAACCTAATTCACCAGAAAATAATGATTGATAATATTTTTGAGACAGAGGATAAGAAGAATTATTTTGGTTTTTAAAAACTCGGCGAGAAGGGACAAAGATATAATCACTTTTATTAATAGAATCGGTTAGCTTTTCAATTGACTGATCCTCGTCTAGAGTATAAAAATCAAAATTATCAACATTAATTTTAGAGTTGTAAAGAGGAATATTAACTACATTCCCTGATTCAGATAAAACGTAAGAACCAGCTAAAATATTTTGGTTAATCCATCCGGTTGCCTGTATTCTAGTATCGGGAATAAAATATGTTTTCAGAAAATAGACCCCAGGAACAATGCTTAAAAAAATTAAAAAATTTAATAAAATTTTGGATTTGATTTTTTGAAATAGAAAAAGAGAAAGTAGAGGAAAAACAAAAAAAATAGGAGACATAAATCGAGTCCATTTAACAAAGAGTTGGCCTTGGTAGAGAAAATAAATTAAGGAAGAGAATAGGGTAATAAGGAGATAGACATTTGTTTTATGATTCTTGATCCAAGATTCAAGAACAAAACCAAAACCAATAAGACCAAAGACAAAAACAAACAAACCATTGGTATAAGGGAAGATATTTTTTAATTGGAAAATATAAGGAATTGATTCAATAAATTGGCGAGTATAAAAAACAGGAATTGAACCATCAGCGACTCCAATTTCATATTTCATGGTTGATAAAAAATCTGAAGACTTAATCAAGTTGTAAGGAGAAAAAATAATACCGAAGAATAAAGTAACTGAAATAATAAATAATGATTTGGCAAAGATTTTTTTAAGAGAAGTATTGTTTAAAAGGAGTAATAATAAACTAAGAAAAATTGGAGTCATTAAGATAAGGGAAGAAAGTTTTGTTGCCAAACCAATACCAGAAATCAAACCAGCTAAGAATAGATAAATCTTTTTTTGAGGTTGGTTAAAGATAAAAAATGAAAGAAGAATGTTGGTGGCAAAAATAAAAATCAAAATTGATTCAGTAGTACCAAAGTGGGCTGATTGGATTATGCCTGGAGTAAAAATAAGAAGAAAACTAAAAATAAAAGCAAATTTGGCTGATGAAAAAATCTTTTTGGCAATAAAATAAAAAATAAAAAGCGAGGCTGAGGAGAAAAGAGCTGACCAAAATCTGAGTGTCAAAGTGATGGTGGAAAGGTTATGTGCCGGAGTACTAAAAAACGTTAGGTATAAAGGAAACTGACCATAAGCAAAGAAATTAGGATTTAGGTTATGTTTATCCATTTGTAATACAGATAAGGCCATATTATTTTCATCTGGATTAAAAGAAAAAGATTTATCCCAATTTAAAAAAGTGAAACGAGTCAAAATAGCTAGAACAGAAAGAATTAGAAAACGGACAACGCCTTTTTTAAATGACATAGATGATAGTAATTATCATCAAACCCCAAAGGAAGATAATTGAAAGAAGAGGGATATCAGTAGCGATAACTTTTTCTGGACGCTCCCCTTCTTGCATCTCAAAAATAATTTGACTATAACGCATAATGCCAAAAATTACTGGCAATATGGTGACCATATACCATTTTCGACCTAAAGCGTTGGGGTAATTGTCTAATAGGAAATTGTGGATTAATCCATTAAAAATAATTGGTTCTTCAAAAAAAGTAAACATGGCGTAAGCAATTAAAGTACAAACAGCAAACATGGTGGTATAAGAATCAAGCATAGTTTTATCATATCGGCTAAGTGAACTTCGAGTTAAGACACCAGTATTACCTAGTTCACTACGACGTTTACCACTAGCTAAAAAGAGTGAGAGGAAAATTACAGCCAACATAATCCAAATAGGAAGGTGATAACCTGTAGCTAATTCTCCAGCGTAAGCACGAAGGATAAAAAAGAAGGATATACCGATAATATCGATTATGGCTTTCTTCTTTAGAACAAAAGAATAAAGGTATTGAAGAATGATAAAGACTAGAGATATGATAAAAAACCCAAGACTGATTGTTTGAGCAATTGATAAACCAAGGATAAATAAAACAATCGCAGTTATAACTGCTAAGTGAGTCGAAACATCACCACGAGCGATAGGACGATTTTTTTTGGTAGGATGAAGGCGATCTTTGTCAACGTCTAGAGTGTCGTTGATAAGATAAGATGAAGATGACAATAAACAAAAGGTAATGAAAGCCCAAATACTATTAAGAAAAACTGGAAAATTAAAAAGTTGACCATTTAAAATAACAGCAGCAAAAATGCTTAAGTTTTTAATCCATTGAATGGGACGAAGAGCTTCGATCAATGCTAATAATTTGAAACTGCCTTTTTGAGCCATGAGTAATTTTATCAATTATTGGTTCTTTTGTAATAAACAAAGGCAAAAATTAGCGAAATTAATGATAAAGTCAAAAGTATTACCGTCGGGGTAGAATCTCCAGTTTTAGGGATGCCTGATGAAGTACTTGGTTTAATTACAGGAATTGGAGTAGGAGTTACGGTTGGAGTAATTTTAATTGTTGGCGTAGGAGTTAATGTTTTTGTGGGAGCACTGGTAGGGGTAACAACGCTAGCTGAAGAAGATGCAGAAAATGAAGTGCTCGATTCAGCGGCATAAACAGTGAATTTACGAGTGATAATATTGCCTGTATCGTCGGTAACAGTGATCGTGTGTTCTCCTGGTTCAAGATCTTGACTAGGAGACCAATTCCAGGTGCCATCTTCATTGACACTGGTGGTGCTATTAATAGCAGTGGATGAATGAACCTCTATTTTTAGATTACTACCCGGTTGAGCGGTACCAAAAAAATCAGGGCGGTTAGTAAATAGGTTCTCGTTATCTTTTGGATTAGAGATGTCTAACTCATAGTCATTAGTAAGATCATAATTGCCATTGATAAGGTTTTGGTTAGATTCTTGGTCTGGTGAAGTAGATGTTATAGAGGGGGATTCGAAAACATTTTGACCTAAAATAATATCTGGAACAGGATTGTTTAAAGAGGTGTTGTTAATAATTTGGGTTTGATCATACCCAGGAGAGATGACAAAAATGTTTTCTTCCACCCCAGGACTAGAGCTAAACCAATCTGACAAAGATTCATTAAAACTAGTTGATAAAGGGATATTCCAATTTCCAGAAGAAGTAACTAGAGCAGAGAGAGGTGAAGCCCCTGGAATATTAAGGTAGACAATTGCTTGATCAGCAGGATTGTTATCTGGTTTTAAGACTTTACCCCAAGCTAAATTAGAGTTAGGGATATTGTTGTTTGGTTGCTTGGCTGTTTTAAAAGTGTATTCATCAGTAGAATAGTTGTCGCCTCCACTGATGATAGAAAATTGATAGACTTTGGAATCACTTAACCCATTGACCTCAAAATAATGGACAGTACTCTTTTCTTTCAAATCATTAATTACTCTATTATCAATATTGAGGGTGGACAAACAACTTGATGTAGTAGTAAATGAAATAGAAGTAGAATTATAAGTAATATTGGTTATTTGAGGATTTATGGGTTCACAATCACCACTAGCTTGACTTGAAGTAGTAGTAGTTCTCTGGGCTAATTTAACTCCAAAAAAAACTGTTAGGACAAGAAAAACTAATCCAAGAATGGTAGGGAAACTTTTCTCTTTTCTCATAAAAATTTATTCTTCATTGTTTTGATCAAGAGAGGGAGTGGAGCTGGCTTCATCTGTGGTTTCGATAGAAGTAGTTTCAACAGATAATTCAGTTTGAGATTCCTCATTGAAAAAATTAATTCCACTAGAATCAATTAAATCTGGACGGCTCTCGATTTCTTGAATAATACTAGTATCAAGAGTTGGATTAATTTTGTTAAGAAGAGCCTTAACATCATCGCTTTGGGATGGACCGAGCAGATTAGAATAACTTTTTTGAACTATAACGGAAAATATAGTTACTACTGTAAAAAATGAAATAAAAAGAAAATAGGTAGAAAGCTTTTTCTTAATCATTGGTTGATAAATAATATAAATCAGTATTTATGGTTAAACCGAGTTGATTATTCCCGATTTGTTGTTTATCATCTATACGAGAAATTTGAATTGATTTGATATCAATTAACCGTCTGGTATTGGATAACTCTTCAATAGATTTTAAAATTGATTGGTATGAACCTACACTACTAATATCGAGACCAAAAGTGTCATTGATTGAAGTATCTGTTCCGTTTTTTTGGTTATCAACCTGGAAACTTATTTGTTTAATTTGAGTAGAAGTATCATTCGATATATAAGAGATAATAGCCGATGATTGATAAAATTGAGGAAGGGATGGGTAACTTGACTCGACGATAGAATAATCTTCTTGTATTTGAGAAAAAGATCCCTGTGCTTGTACAATATTAGAAATTTTATTGGACATAGCCGTAGATAATTCTTTTTTTGAATTAACTTCTCCAATTAATGTTGAAATTGCTGAGGCGGTAGGCATAATGGCAAAAAATAAAAAAATGGCGATCAAAAAGAAGGTAGCGCTAATTTCAACATACTTGGTGAGCTGTCTATTCTCTGATTGTTGTCTAATATAACGATATAGTGGCTGAAGTTGGAACCAACTAGTTTGTTCGATCATAGGGTGGCTGGTGAATTTTTAAAAACAGCTGAAAAGGATATAGAATAGTTATTTTCTTTGGCTCGTTTTTCAATCTGATTAATTTTAACTGATTCAATATCAGTGTTAGCCATAATATTAGAGATAAATTTTATGATAGAACTTTCAGTATAGGCAATAACCGTGGCTGTAGCATTAACTTTTTGGGTGGCATCGTCTGTATTCAAAGAAATATTTTTATAAATTAAGTCCTGCGGAGTACTGTTGACGAGCGAGTCAATTTTATTACTGTAATTGTGGTTTTGACTATAAAAAGTTTTAATAAAAGCTAGACGTTTTTGGAAAGACAAAAATTTAGCTTCAAATTCTTGGGTACTTTCTAAAATAGCCTGCTTTTGTCTAATTACTTCTGAAAGATCTGAATTTTTGCGATCAAGCCAAAATCTAGAAATAAAAGCCGAAATAACGACAAGTTCGGTGATGACGATAATCCAACGACCGGTAGTAGTGAGCCATTTAATCATCCTAGCGTTAAAAGAGCTAGGATTGTTTTCGTCCGGTAAAAGAGATAGTTCCGGTTTAGTAGCCATACATTCAGTATATATGAGTCTGTTTCTAAATTAAATAGCTACCACTCAAGGAAAAAAGTTATTTTTTAGAGGAAAAAAGCTGATTAAAATTTTGTTTCAATATTGTTCGTATTTTAAGGACAAATCTGTAGTAATCTTTTATCTCATCAACTTTTAGGTGATGAGAGGTAAAAATATATGTAATAATCCCAAAAATACTTGATATAGAAAAGACAATAACTAAGGGAATGACCCGAGTCGTATCAAGGATAAAAAGGTCTAAAAACTTTATACTAACCCAAGTAGAAAAGCCCATAATTAATGAAGCAAAAAGCATTCGGTTAATTTTTTTAAGAATTTTAACCCATTCGAAACCATCGACAACTTTAATGAAATAGACGAAAAGACCAACAAGTTGGGTAATATTGCCAACCGTTGAACTGATGGCAAGACCGATAACTCCAAGTGGGGTGTAAGTAACTAAGACAAAGCTGGTTAAAACATTAATAAGAAGAGAGATGAAAGAAACCTTGAAGGGAATTTTGGTGTTATGTAGGGCATAAAAAGCCCGAATCAAAATTTGAATTATAGCTTGGCAAAGAATAGCTGGAGTTAAAAAGGCAAGAATTCTGGCAGTGGTTATGGTAGCTGACCAAGGAAATTCTTGTGATCCAAAAAGAAGACGGACGATAGATAATCTTTGAACTAAAATAATAACAGTTACAGGGAGGGCTATAAAAAGACTTTGAAGAAGAATTTTGTTAACAGTTTGACGAAAATTATCAAGTTCATTTCTGGCAATATTTTTGGATAACATGGGAAGTGAAGCTTGGCCAACAGTAGTACCAAAGATACGACTAGGAAGATACATCAATTGCAAAGCTAAATTTAATAGAGAAATTGATCCAGCAGAAAGAGAACTAGCAAAAAATAAGGTAACAGTATTTTCGATTTCACCTAAACCTAAAGAGAGACTTCTTGGAATCATAAGTTTAAAAACTTCTTTGACTTCAGGGAAAATACGAGTTGATAAAGTGTAATGGAAACCTTGCCGAAAGACGGCTGGGATTTGAATAGCCATGTGGAAAAAAGCACCGATAACAGCTCCATAAACTACACCATGAATACCAAAAATTGGGGCTAAAGTAAAAATACTTAGAATAATAAATAAGTTGTAAATAATAGGGGAGATGGCAGGGAGGATAAAAATTTGGTTAACTTGCAAAATGGCAGTTAAAAAATTACTGACAAGAAAAAATATTTGTGCCAAAAGAAGGATTCGTGTCAGGCTAACCATGAGATCAATTTGGCTTTGACTAAAACCAGCAGCGATCAGGGAGTTGAGCGGTTTGGTAAAAATAAAAGCAATAATAGCAGCAACAGTAAAAATTAAAATTAATAAATTGATGATGCTTGAGGCAAATCGATAGGCGTGTTTTTCATCTTTTTGGAGAACACTGGAAAATACGGGGATAAATGAAGCAGATAAGGCTCCAGTAACTAAAAGCTTGAAAATAAGATCAGGAATTCTAAAAGCGGCATTGTAAACATCAAGCTGATCGACACAACATTTGAAAAATGCAGCATATAAAAAACGGCTACGTAAAAATCCTAAAACAGCAGAAATGGCGAAGGTAATAGCTAAAACGAGCGAGGCAGAAAGAATGGTGTGTTGTTTTTTTTGACTAAGAAGACTAATTTTCTGAGAGAGATTCATAATTGTATTATAAATTCTTGTAAAAGATTGGTATATAGGATAGAATATCTGTCATGCCAATAAGTTTATCTGCAAAAAAATCTTTAAGAAAGTCCTTGAAAAATAACAAGGAAAATGTTTTGTTTAAAACAAAACTAAAATTAATCGTCAAGAAATTCTTGGCCAAGCCAACTGCTGATTCTTTGAAAGAAGTTGAATCTGTTTTGGATAAAGCCGTTAAAAAGGGAATTTTTCATAAAAATAAGACTGCCAGACTTAAGTCTAATTATGTCAAGAAAGTTAAAAGTGGTGTGGCTGCTACTAAAGTAGTAACTAAGAAAACTACTAAACCTAAGGCTAAAAAGACATCTAAATCAAAATCAACTAAAAAAATGTAATAGCCACAAAGTTTGGATTTA
>CAZCWF010000024.1:0-7927 GCA_964502305.1 uncultured Gammaproteobacteria bacterium
TAGTTTTTGATTCAATTACTAGATTGGCTAGAGCTTACAATTTGGCAATTCCAACTAGTGGACGAACTTTGTCTGGAGGGTTTGACCCAGCAGCACTTTATCCATCAAAGAAATTTTTTGGAGCAGCGAGAAAAATTGAGAATGGTGGATCATTAACAATTATTGGAACTGCTTTAGTGGAAACTGGTTCAAAAATGGATGATTTGATTTTTGAGGAATTTAAAGGAACAGGAAATATGGAATTGAGATTGGAAAGAAATTTGGCTGAAAGAAGAATTTATCCAGCTTTTGATATTCTAAAATCAGGGACAAGAAAAGAAGATTTGTTGCTTGATCCAGTGGTGTTGCAAAAAGTTATTTCTATCCGAAGGATGTTTGATGCTTTGGGAGAAAATAATGATGCTACCGGAATGATTATTGGACAGATGACAAAGACAAAAAATAATGCGGAATTTTTGGATAAAATAGGGAAAAAGTAAAATAAACCCTAACCCCACCCTTTCCCTTGACAGGGCAAGGGGGAAATAATTCAGAAATTAAGTCCTGCCCTGTTCAAGGGAAGGATTTAGGAAGGGTTTGCTATAATAAAAGCACAATGTTTGATTTTAGAGAGAGAGTTGAAGACGAAATAAAATTAATTCGGGAATTTTTGAAATTTGAAGGGATATTTGTGGCGGGATTTTTCAAAAGTTTTTTGGGATGGACTGATTGGATTAAAGTGCAAATGTCGAAATTAATGTATCGGCAAAGAGGAAGATTTTCTCAAAGTTTTGTGAATGCGAGTATGGCATTTTTATTTCTAGTGGTAATTTTGTTTTCTGGAGCTTTAGAAAATTTAGTAATTAGTAGTGATGGAAGTGAAAGTAGTGGAAGTAACTATTTGTTAGCGGCAGCGGCTAAAGGTGAAGCAAAAACATTAGTGTCTAGTTTATTGAAAGGAGAAACGACTGAATATCGGGTTCAAGAAGGGGATACTGTTTCGAGCATTGCTCAGAAATTTGGAGTCAGTATGGATACGATTATTTGGGAAAATACCTTAAAATCTGTGGATGCAATTAAGGTGGGACAAATTTTGAAGGTTTTGCCGATTAGTGGAGTACGTCATACGGTTAAAAGAGGGGAGACTATATATAGTATAGCCAAGGATTATCAGGTTGATGCTCAGAACATCATTGATTATCCGTTTAACACTTTTTCTAATGATGAAACATTTGCTTTGGCGGCAGGACAAGAATTGATTATTCCAGATGGGATTAAACCAAAACAGATTTCAGTGGACACAACTAAGTATGTAGCCAAGACTGTGGCGCCAATTCCAGGTGTAGTGGGTGAGGGTAATTTTATGTGGCCAACGAGTGGACATATTTCTCAAAAGTTTTATTGGTACCATCAAGCAGTGGATATTGCTAATTCAAGTAATCCTGATATTGTGGCATCACAAGGTGGAACAGTGGTGACAGCTGGTTGGAATGCTGGTGGTTATGGAAATTATGTAGTAATTGATCACGGGAATGGTTATAGAACTTTATATGCTCATATGGTGACAAATTCGATTGTGGTTCAAGCTGGGCAAAGAGTAAATCAAGGCCAAAAATTAGGGGTGATGGGTTCAACTGGACGTTCAACTGGGACTCATTTGCATTTTGAAGTAATTGGTCCAAATGGGCATTTGAATCCATTGACAGTACTGAAGTAGTAAATAGCTAATAGTTTGTAGTAAGTAGCAAAACAAAAAAAACATCATTGCGAGGAGCTATTTTTATAGCGACGTGGCAATCTGGGGTGGAAGTTATCTCTCTTTAATTTTGTAGAGACGCATCATGATGCGTCTCTAACTATAAGATAAATTTAGTCTAGGAAAATTCCAACGAGATTGCTTCGTTAGGTTCGCAATGATGTGATTATTTTTGATAAATAAAAACAGACGAAGAGATAATGCGGGGAAAAAGTAATTTGATAAGTTGTCTAATTTTTTAGTTTTTGTTAGTCTGGATTATGACTAAAGTTTTAAAAATATACACCCGTGTAGTTTTGTTACTAGTTCCATTTTTCTTTTTGCCAGTAATTTACGATTCTTTTGGCTTAGGAAAGAGTGGATTAGTGTTGGTAAGTGGTATTATTGGTTTGGTTTTGTGGGCTTTGGGATTGTTTTTAGATAAAAAAATAGAGATTAAATTTAGTAAATGGTTGTGGTGGGTGTTGATCCTATTAGGTTGGTCATTGGTGTCATTTTGGAGAATGACTGCTGGTGGACGGGCCAGATCAATTGCTTCATCAATGGGTGTGGGTGGTTTGGCTGGTTTGGCAATTTGGTTTTTCTTATGGTTGCAAGTGAGAGATAAGGAAGAAACAAAAAAACAAATGTTGTTTTTGACAATATCTACTGTAGTTGTGGGAGTGATCTCTTTGATAGCTTTTATGATCCCAACTTCAAAATTACCTTTATCTTGGCCAACTAATAATCCAATTGTTTCAATAACTGAAGGTTGGTCAGTAACTGGATCATTAATGGCAGAGGCAATTTTATTTTTGTTAGTTTTGATTAATTGGGCAAAGATTTTGGTAGCAAAAGTTAAGTCAAAATCTGAATTCGGATCTTATTTTAAAGAGGCTATTGGAGTGGCTTTCTTTGGATTAATGTTGATATTGAATGTTTATAGAATTTTTAAGCAAGGTTGGGTTTACTTAGATGGAACTAGTTCATGGGTGATTGCGGTGGAAGTATTAAAGAATAATCCAATTTTTGGAGTTGGTTTGGGTAATTTTGTAGAAGCTTTTTCAAGATTTAGACCAGCCAGTTTTAACGTAACACCTTATTGGTCTAGTACTTTTGGGAGTTCTTTAATGGGAATTTTACAGTGGTGGACTGAATTGGGAGTTGTGGGTTTGGCAATTATTTCAGTAATGGCTATTTCTGGTTGGAAGAATAGAAGAAGTGGAGGTTTCGGTACTTGGGGATTATTGGGGTTGTTAGTGTTAATATTACCTCCAACTTATTTGACAGTGTTTTTATTCTTCTGGGCCTTGGCTTTAAATGCTGGTGAAGTTAAAGAAGCAAAAATGGTGTTACCAGTAGGGGAAAAAGGAATGAACATTATGCCTTATGTGGCAGCACTAGTAATAGTAGTAGTTTCTGGTGTATGTGGTTATCGGGCAGTAAGAGTTTTGTTGGGTGATTATTATTGGAGAGCGTCATTGTTGGCTGCTTCTAAGAATGATGGGGCTGGAGCTTACAACTTAGAGATTAAAGCAATCGGAATGAATCCAAATTTGGCTGATTACCGAGCGGTTTACTCTCAAACTAATTTGGCATTAGCTCAGGCTATTTTGTCAGTAGAAGAAGGGACTGAGTTGTCTGATACTGAGAAAGAACAAGCTTCTACTTTAGTCCAACAGGCTGTAAGAGAAGCCCAGTCAGCGGTCACTTTGGATGGGAATATTCCAGCTTATTGGTCTAACTTGGGTTCGGTTTATAAGGCTTTGGTGGGAGTTGTTGATGAAGCTTTATCTTGGTCAGTACAATCATATCAGCAAGCTGCAGCTTTAGATCCTATTAGTCCAACATATAATATGGAATTAGGGTCGATTGCTTATGGAGCTGAGGATTATGCTTCTGCAGAACGTTATTTTGAAGAAGTGGTGAAAGATAAACAGGATTATGCTAATGCTTGGTATAACTGGGCTTATGCAGCTAAACAGCAAAATAGTTTACAGAATGCGGTGACCAGATTACAGCAAGCGTTGAATTTGATTTCACCTGATTCTGAAGATTACACTAAAGCTAAAGAAGAATTAGATAAGTGGAATAAAGAATTAGATGAGGCTTTGAAACAATATCAAGAGCAATTAAAACAACAGCAAGAACAACAACAGACTCAAGAGCAACAGGGGACTAATCAACAGAAGTCCACTGAACCATTGACTACTCCTGAACCGTTACCAACTGAGGGAATAGAAGAACAGGTTAATGTTCCAGCTGAAGATTTGCAACCACCAGAAGCGACAACTAATCCGACAGAGTAAAGAGATTTAGATTAAAAATGACTCCCGGGAAACCGGGAGTTTTTGGTTGAGATAAACCCTTCCTAAATCCTTCTACCCTCTCCGGGGTATCTATGGACCTTGACAGGGCAGGACTTTAAGTTAGTTAGTTTAATTAATGATCCACCACTTGAATTCGATGTCTTCGGAGATTGGGGAATCGAGACCGACAATGAATGATCCATTAGTTTTAGATAAGACTTGAAGGTTTTGATTTTTGCCACCTTTTAATATAGTGACATAGACTTGTGAACTAGAATCTACTTGGGTATTTGATATAGTAATTTCCTTTTGATTGGCAGTAAGAGTAGCAGTACCAGCAAGAGAATTTGAGGCAGTAAGATTGGAAACAGCTATTTGGTCAAGCTCTTCTGGGGCAGCAACAATTAAGCCACTACCAGCAGATGCCTGAATAGTAGGACTGTCGAGAGATGAAGGCAAATCGGTTTCAGGGATGGTTAAAGGTTGAGAGTTAGTAGTGTTGCTAGCTGCTTGAGGGTTTTGAGCAATAATTTTTTCAATTTCAGATTTTTCTGATTGAACTTGGGATTTTTGGGTAGGGTCGGAAAGTAAGGTAAGAAGTTTGTTGTAAGTTTCAACAGCTTGAGTTAACATGCCAGTTTGTTGTTGGATCTTGGCAAGGTCATAAAAGTTTTGAGCTTGGGTAGGGTCAAGAGCGATAGTTTGAGTCAAGTAATTTATAGTGTTTTGAGCATCACCTTTGACAGCGTAAGCAGATGCAAGTGAACGGGTAATTTCAGCGTCAGTAGGGTTAAGTTTGAGGGCTTGGTTAAGGTCGGCAATTACTTGAGAAGCAAGCTCTGGTTTTGAGGAGAGAACACTTTGATAAATTCGGCCGCGTTGATAGAAACCACGATAATCATTAGGGAATTCTTTAATAGCTTCGGTGGCAGCAATAATTGATTGATTAAGATCATCAACACTTTGATTTTGGCTGGCTTGAGTGAAGTACTGTTGTGATGTTAAAAGATAATGTTGGATAGATTTAGGTACCTGTGTTGGTGATACATTAGTTTCAGGTAAAGTAGCGTTTGAATTACTAATAGTGTTAGAAGCAGTTTGGTCTTTAGATTTGAAAAGAATGAGGCCCGAAAGTGAAAGAAGAGTTAATCCAGAAATAGATAAGAGAGGAAAAATATTTGATTTGGAGTTAGTTTTTGAAGGAGATAAATTAGGTGATAAGGGAGAATCGTTGATTGCAGGGGCTTTGGCGATGTCATTTAAAATTGGTGGATTTTGAGGTATGTTTTCATTAATAATGGGATTTTCTGAATTTTGAGGAGGAATGTTGATTGGTTTATCTTGACTAGAAACAGAATCGTTAATATCGATTCCAAGAGCTTTTAATTTGTCGATTTGATCTTGAGTTAGTTGAGGCATAAGTTAAGTATAAAGTTAAAAGTATAAAGTTGAAAGTATAAAAATTATAAACTTTTAATAAAACCTGATAATATTTTTGATATTTCGACTGATTGGTTATATAGATTATCGAATGAACTTTGGTTTATATAATTTAATTCTTTGGCGAGATACAGCATTGACCTAACTTCACCACAGGAACCTTTCGATATGTATAGAAATTTTTTGAAGTCTCTATTACTCATTTTTTCGAAACCTTCAGCGATGTTATTCATAATAGATACAGAGGCTCGGAGGATCTGATCTTTGAAAGAAAAATCTTTACAAAATTTAAATTGTTTATAAATATCAAGAACAAATAATTTTGCTTTTTGCCAAGCTAGGATGTCTTCGAATTTCATATGTTAGTTGAAAGTATAAAGTTTGAAAGTAGAAAGTAAGAAAGAGAAAGATAATATTTTTTGTTTTTCTTTTAACTTTATACTTTAAGCTTGTAACTAATTTATAATCCACCAATTGATATTGATGTCGGTGGTGAGGGCATTGTCGATAGAGATAGTGAAGTAGGATTCAGTCTCGGTGACAACTTTGTTTTTGATATAAGGAACTTGGTTGTTAGTAGAACCGACTGGAGTGAGGTAGACCATAGAGTCGGTGGTGAGTTTATTAGTAGAGATGATAAGTTCAGTTTTGCCAGCTGGAAGGGTAGCAGTACCAGCAGTAGCGTTGGAAGTAAGTTGAGCTGAATTGGTAGCTAAGTTGATTTCGTTGCTATCAGCGATGATGGTAGAAGAATCGGTGGTGATGGTAACATCGGCGATATCAGTAGCACCAAGAACGGTAGCAGAATCAGTAGCAATGTTGATTCGGTCAGAGTTAACTTCGGCGGCAGTTAGTTTTTGAGTTTCGATTTCGGCAGCAGTGATAAGGTTGGCAAAGAGAGAACCGGTGACAGCAAGATTACCGTTAATTTGAACATTACCGTCGTTGGCAATAACTAAGGTATCACCCATGATGTGAACTGAGCCAGTGTTGGAAGGTTGGATATAGAGAGCGGTATTGGTGGTTTCGATGTAGTTATTAGCAATAGAAATCTCTCCAATATTAAATTGACCAGTAACAAAGGCATTGCCGAATTGAGCATCACCATTGACTAAGAGTTGGGCACCAATAATAAGATTGTCAGTAAGAGAGAGATCACCAGTGATAGTAGCTGATTCAGAAGCAACAGAAAGAGACCAATTTTCAGATTCAGCCAAGATAGCGCTTGGAGTAGCTTCTTCTTCTTGATTACTAGTGACAATTGCTTTGAGTTCATCACGGAGAGAGCTGATTTTGGCAGCCATAATGTCGCCAAAAGAGCCTTCTTTGGAGATGATTTGATCAGCATAGAGAGTAGAAACGCTGGCTTCGTTGGCAGTTAAATTGTCAGTTTCGATATTGTCGGCAACAACTTCGGTAGTTTGGATATCGGTAGCAGAAAGAGTTCCACTGACACCAACGTCACCGTTAATTTGAACTTTGTTGCCAAGAGGGGAAATAATATCAGTATTTAGTTCATTAGTAATTAGTTTATTAGATTTGAGGTTTTTGATGGCGGCATTGTCAGCTATAAGACTGGTGGTAGAAATGAAACCAGCTTTTATTTTGGCGGCGGCGATTTGACCAAATTGAGAAATACGAGTGACAGTGTTTCCTAAAGAATCGGTTAAATTGTAAGTAGCGGCTTCAATTTCATTTTTGGCACCATCATAACCAAGAGCAGTGAGAGTCTCTTCAGAAATGTTGTAATCAACACTTATTTGTCCAGTAGAGGTAAGGGAAAGATCAGAATTTAGAGTTTCGACTTTGGTGTTGACTTGTTGAACGGCACCGGTTAGAACTGTAGTTAAAGTGGCGTAATCAAGACTTTTGTAACCAGTGACTTCGTCAGTATCAACTAGTGAAGGAAGAATTGTTTCAACTTCTTGAGCGATAAAACCAAGACGCAATAGACTATTACTATCTTCATTATTAAATCTATAATTTACTGGTCTAAGTGCTAGAACTTTATCTAAAGAATCAGTGAGAGTAGTGATATTTTTTTTGAGTCGAGAATCGGAGCTATAACCCCAACTTCCACTACTATTGACATGGCCTTCTCCACTTGAAGCAACCACTTGGAATCGATAACCAGTATTAGTAGTTCCGACACCGACATTTGGACTGTTGGTTTCAATAACCATAGTGTTGTGAAATGTCCCGGTTGAGTCATCCCAACCGCCAAATGATAGTAAATTTCCTTGTGGAACAACGATATCACCAATAGTACCGGCAGCACGAAGCATAAGTCCTGGTTTTCCTGTAATTCCATTTACATTTGCGTCAGCAGCAATGTCGAGGAGAGCTTGAGGAGCGGTAATGCCAATACCGATTCTTCCATTGGTATCGATAGTCAATGATTGAGTGGCGCCAATAGCAACATTAAATACTCCAGCTGGGTTGGTAGTACCGATACCGACTTTGC
>CAZCWF010000025.1:0-6083 GCA_964502305.1 uncultured Gammaproteobacteria bacterium
AACTGCTACATTTACATTCTTTTTTCGGATCACCCAAATATCCACACGGGCAAGGATTAGCTGCCGAAATTAACATAAATTGAGCTGGAAAAGTTACTGACCCGGCCGCCCTAGAAATGTTCACCAATCCGTCTTCCAATGGTTGTCTTAATGCTTCCAGTGAATTTCTTCCAAATTCTGGAAACTCATCCAAAAATAAAACTCCTCTGTGAGCCAACGACACTTCGCCCGGTCGAGGATTACTCCCACCACCGATTAACCCTACTTGTGAAGTCGTATGATGTGGCGATCTAAATGGTCTTTGTCTTATTAATGATCCTCCTGGTGGAATATTTCCCGTAATCGAATAAATTTTTGTTACTTCCAAACTCTCTTTCTCTGTCAAATTCGGCAAAATGCCTGACATTGCTCTCGACAACATTGTTTTTCCGCTTCCTGGCGGCCCCATCATAAATACATTGTGTCCACCGGCTGCTGCAATTTCCAAAGCCCGTTTTGCTTGTTCTTGCCCTAGAATTTCAGCAAAATCAAACTCGGGCATAATATCTTCCAAAATTTCTTCAGTATCCACCTTTCTTAAAGGTTCAATTAATTTTTCTCCACTTAAATGTTTGATTAAATTTCTTATATTATCCACTGGATAAACTTCTACCCCTCCAATCACACTTGCTTCATTAGCACTCATTCGTGGTACAAAAATTTTCTTAATTCCTTTTTCTTTAGCCAACAATGCCAATAAAAACACTCCTTTAGTATGTCTGAGGCCTCCATCCAATGATAATTCCCCATAAAAATAAGACTTTTCTTTGGGTAAAACTAATTCACCAATTGATGCCAAAATTCCCACTGAAATTGGTAAATCATAACAGCTACCATCTTTGGGTAAATCAGCCGGAGCTAAATTGATTGTTACCTTAGCCTCAGGAAATTCAATTTCAGTATTTATAATCGCTGTTTTAACTCTTTCCTTAGCCTCTTCCACTGCTTTGCTGGCTAGTCCCACAATTCCAAAACCTGGGAACCCTTTTTCCGCCACATTAACCTCAACTTCTATCTCAACTCCTTGCAAACCCACACTGGCAATCGACAAAACTTTTTGAAGCATTAATTAAAATTAACATAAAAATTTCTTTAAAAATCTACCCAAATAAAACCCAAAACCATGGTAAAATATTATCTATGTCATTTAGTCTCCAATCCGATTATCAGCCGTCAGGCGATCAACCTCAGGCAATTGCCAAACTTTCGGACAATATTAGTTCTGGTGTTAAACAACAAACTCTGCTGGGTGTTACTGGTTCTGGTAAGACTTTTACCATGGCTAATGTTATTCAAAACACTCAACTTCCAACCCTAGTTATTTCTCATAACAAAACTTTAGCTGGCCAACTTTATCAGGAATTCAAAGAACTATTTCCCCACAATAAAGTCTCTTACTTTGTTTCTTACTATGACTACTACCAACCTGAGGCTTATATCCCTGCCTCTGATACTTACATTGCCAAAGAAGTTGATATTAATGACAGGATCGATCGACTCAGACTCGAAGCTACTTCCAACCTTTTATCCGGTAATGATAATATCGTCGTTGCTTCAGTCAGTTGTATCTATAACATCGGTGATCCAAATGAATTTGAAAATATGACCTTTTCTCTGGAAGTCGGTCAAAATTATCCACGTCGTCAACTTTTAGAAAGTTTTATTTCTCTTTTTTACACTCGTTCCGAACTAGAATTTAAACGTTCTACTTTTCGGGTTAGGGGAGGCAATATCGAAATTTGGCCGTCCTATACGGACTATTATTTAGTTCTCGAATTTCAAACCGACATTTTAATTAAAATCACTCAACGTCATCCTATGACTAGTCGTGAAATTATTGTTGATAAATTTAAACTTTTTCCCGCCAAACAGTATGTCAGTGGCCATCGAGATTTGGATGAAATTTTTAAACAGATCCGTTCTGATTGTGACAAACAAGTCGCTATGTTTAAATCTCAAAATAAAATTCTTGAAGCCCATCGAATCCAACAACGCGTCGAATACGATTTAGAAATGCTTCAGGAAACTGGTTATATTAATGGCATTGAAAATTACTCTATTTATTTTGACCAAAACCGAAAACCTGGCGACCCTCCGTATACTTTAGTCGATTATTTCCGCCATTTATGGGGCGATAAATTTTTAACCATAATTGACGAGTCTCATGTTACTGTTCCCCAAATTGGTGGTATGTATGCGGGTGATTTGGCTCGAAAGCAAAATTTAATCGATTTTGGCTTTCGCCTTCCTTCTGCTTTAGATAATCGCCCTCTCAAGTTTGAAGAATTTGAACAAAGAATGTCTAATTTAGTCTATGTTTCGGCTACTCCCGCCGAATATGAATTAAAAAAATCTGGTAATCATATTGCTGAACAAATCATTCGTCCGACTGGTCTAGTTGATCCAGAAATTAATATTCGTTCTACTAAAAATCAAATTCCTAATTTGGTTGAAGAAATCAAATCACGAGTTGCTAAAAAAGAGCGTGCTTTGGTTGTCACTCTTACTAAACGCATGGCTGAAGATTTGGCTAATTATCTTTCTGACCCAACCAAAACCGGAGCTGATCTAAAAGTTGCCTACCTTCATTCAGACATTGACACTCTAGAGCGTTCCAAAATTTTAGATGATTTGCGTTCTGGTAATTACGATGTTTTAGTTGGTATCAATCTTTTGCGGGAAGGTTTAGACTTACCAGAAGTCAGTTTAGTCGCTATTTTAGATGCCGACCAACAAGGTTTCTTACGATCCAAATCATCCCTGATTCAAATCATGGGACGAGCTTCACGTCACCTTGAAGGTCAAGTTATCTTATATGCTGACTCTGTTTCTGACGCCATGGACGGGGCTATTCGCGAAGTTAACCGTCGTCGTAAAATCCAGCTTAAATACAACAAAGATAATAATATTACCCCTAAATCTGTGGTAAAATCAATTCGTCCTCAAATTATTGACGACATTAAAAAAGCCGATAAACCTGATTGGGTAAAAATTGATACTTCATCTTTAACTCCGCCACAACACCAAAAACAAATCCGAGAACTCAAAAAACAAATGCGTCAAGCCGCTGCTGATTTAGATTTTGAATTAGCCATAAAAATTCGTGATCAAATTCGCGAAATTGAAAATTATGATTGATAAAATTATTGTCAAAGGTGCTCGAGAGAACAATCTAAAAAATGTCTCTTTCGAGTTTCCTAAAAATAAACTAGTTGTCTTTACCGGTGTTTCTGGTTCCGGTAAATCTTCTATGGCTTTTGACACTCTTTTTGCCGAAAGTCAGCGTCGTTATGTCGAAAGTCTTTCCTCGTATGCTCGTCAGTTTTTAGGTAACATGAAGCGTCCCGAAGTCGATCTTATTGACGGTCTTTCACCGTCCATCGCTATTAATCAAAAAGCTATTTCTCACAATCCTCGCTCTACAGTTGGTACTGTCACTGAAATTTATGATTATTTGCGTTTACTTTTTGCCCGAATCGGTCACCCACATTGTCCTCAATGTGGTCGTGAAGTCGCTCCTCAAACTAGTCGTCAAATCGTCAATCAAATTTTAGATACTGCTTCACTCCAAGCTTCAGGTCTTAATCTCTACCGATTTTTAGTTTTATCACCTATTGTTCGTGATAAAAAAGGAGACTTCAAAGGCCTAATTGAAAACTTAAAAAAACAAGGTTATAAATGGATTCGAGTTGATAATCAAGTCATCGATCTTTACTCTGACTTTGGCATTGCTAAAACCAATAAACATAATATCGACGCCGTTATCGACAGGGTGTCCATTAACAAAGATAATCTTAAAGATACTAAACCGATCTATGATCGATTAATTGATGACGTTGAACAAGCTATGAAATTAGCCAATGGTTTGGCTATTACGGCTCAAATTAACGATCCGGGTTTTGATTTCCCTGAAAATCCAAAAGATTTTACTGATACTTTATTCTCTGAAAATTTTGCCTGTCCTCATTGTAATATTTCTCTTCCTGAAATCGAACCTCGTTTATTCTCTTTCAACTCTCCCGAAGGTGCTTGTCCCGAATGTAAAGGTCTTGGATCAAAGTATCAAGTTGATCGAACTAAGTTTCCTGAATGGCGGGCCAAAATGATGGAAAGTCGTTACTCCTCTGTTTCCTCAGATGCTATCCGTGAAGAGCTTGAAAAGTTCATGATTAAAAGCGAGTGTGCTACTTGCCATGGGGCTCGTCTTAATCAAGATGCTCTTTCCATCCATATTTTAGGTAAAAATATTTATCAAGTTACTCAATTACCTATTGAGAAGTTAGATAAATGGCTCAATGATTTAGATTCTGAATTAACTAGTGATAAAGAAAAAGAAATTGTTATTCCTATCAAAAAAGAGTTAGCTGCTCGAATTGAATTTTTATTAGCTGTTGGACTTGATTATTTAAGTCTTGATCGTGAAGCTGGCACTCTTTCCAGTGGTGAATCCCAACGCATTCGATTAGCTAGTCAAATTGGCACTGGTCTTACCGGTGTTCTTTATGTTCTTGATGAACCAACTATCGGCCTCCATCCTCGTGACAATGATCGCTTAATTACTACTCTTCAAAAACTTAAAGACTTAGGCAATTCTTTAGTTGTAGTTGAACATGATGAAGATGTTATCAAAGCCGCCGATCATATTGTTGATTTTGGCCTATATGCTGGTAAAAACGGCGGTGAAGTTATTGCTCAAGGTACATTTGATGAAATCAAAAAGAATCATAAATCACTCACTGGAAAATATTTATCCGGCAAACTTCAAATAAAGAATAATCTTGATTCAAATCTTATTAATCCTAACTATAAAATATCTATCAAAGGCGCCAGTCAGTGGAATTTAAAACATGTTGATGTCGATTTTCCTCTTAACAAATTAATCTGTGTCACCGGTGTTTCTGGTTCAGGAAAATCAACTCTGGTTCACGATACCCTTTACGGTGGTATTCGCAAGGCTACTTTAGGCAGTTATTATGGTTTTATTGGAAAATATGATGAAATTACTGGAGCTGATAATGTCACTGATGTTTTACTTGTCGACCAATCCCCAATAGGCCGAACTCCTCGAAGTAATCCGGCCACCTATACCAAGATTTTTGACGATATTCGAAAACTTATGTCTCAAACTATTGAGGCTCAAATTCGGGGATTTAGTGCTGACAGGTTTTCTTTCAATGCCAAAACCGGTCGTTGTCCTGTTTGTGAAGGTCAAGGTCAAATCAAAATTGAAATGCAATTCCTTCCAGATCTCTATGTCACTTGTGATGAATGTCATGGAACTAGATATAAAGATGAAACGTTAGAAGTCGAATATAAAGGTAAAAATATCGCCGAAATTTTAGCTATGACTGTTGACGAAGCTGCTGAGTTTTTCAAAAATATCCCCAAACTTAAGCGCATGTTAACCACTATTCAAGATGTCGGTCTGGGTTATTTAGAATTAGGCCAACCATCCAATACATTATCAGGCGGGGAGTCACAACGTCTTAAAATTAGTCGTGAGCTAGTCAAATTAGGTCGAGGCAAAATGCTTTATATTCTTGACGAACCTACCACCGGACTCCATTTTTACGATGTCGATAAATTAATTTCTGTTCTCAGAAAATTAGTTGATAAAGGTAATACTGTTGTCGTTATTGAACACAATCTTGATGTCATTAAAAATGCCGACTGGATTATTGATATGGGTCCTGAAGGTGGCGAAAAGGGGGGAGAATTAGTCGTCTCTGGTACCGTCAAAGATGTTATGAATTGCTCTCGCTCTTACACTGGCCAATACCTCAAAAAAATATTAACCCGAGCGAAAAATGATTTTAAATCAAATTCCTCTCGGGTAAACAAAACGGTCAAATCTCAGGATGTTGGTAAGTTTGTATCAATGTCGACCTGAAGATCAGCCACACACAAACAGATTCTTTCAAAAGTTGTCTGGCTCTCAGCGTTGACCTACCAGTCAGAAAATTTTTGAAAACAACAAGGAGGTAGTGGCGTATTGCTTTTTCGTGTTTTTTCAAACACTCCTCTGTTTTCGCCACTACTAAGGG
>CAZCWF010000025.1:6093-7766 GCA_964502305.1 uncultured Gammaproteobacteria bacterium
CTTTTTTTGTTCACGAACAGTAATTCAAAAATCTGTAACATTGCAAAAATCTCCTTTCCTATCAAAGTTGGAATGTACCTTCCGCTTTTGGAATTACTCGTATTTTACTACTTAAAAAGTTTATTTACATTTTTCTCTCACTTCCACTGTCGTTTTCCAATTTGTTTCCCATTTATCTACAGTACAATATTCTCCAAATTGATTTAACCAACCGATATACAAATCTTTGGTTTCATAGATTAACGCAATTTTTTCGTCTTTGTTTTCTTTTACATTGTCGTAAAAATCATTTTGAGCCCTAACGTATTCTGGTACTTCGGTTAAGCTATAAGACACTTTATTTGGCATATAGCCATATTTCTTGTTTCCATACCACCAATATAAATATTGATTCGGATAATCATAAATTTCTGGCACATAAGAATACGCTTCAAATCCACTATCTCCAATTTTTTCATAAACCCAATCAATATTTTTAATTAAATTAGCTAAATTCTTTGGATCATCACTTTGTTTTTGTCCCACAAATTGCCACTGATCTACAGTTGTTAAATAAACATTTCTAATCAATAAAACTCCAATTAAAACTGCCGCTACCTTTTTAAATTTGCCAATATTTGCCAACCCAACCCCTACCACAAAGCAATACCAGATTCTTAAACTTTCCAAATACCAACTTTTTAATTCGTGATGATAAATTGCTACATAAAAAATAAAAGCAAAGATTAAAAATGATACAAAATAAATTCCATTCTTACGATATTTTTTATTAACTAAAATTAAAGCTACTGCCAACAATAAAATTATCAACCCCCAACCATAGGGGGCAATAAATTGCCCTTCAAAAAAACTTCTCATGGTCTGTAAGTGAGACACCACCACTTCTCCAAATTCTATCTTGTCGCCCAATACATCATTACCTCCAGTAAAAATTCCGATCAACAATTTTGTCATTTGAAATTTATTTTTTATTTCCAACAATATTTGTGGCAAAAACCATGGAATTGCCCCAATCAAAAATCCTTTCCAGTGTTTTGCTTTTTTATTCAAAATCACTACCAATACCGAAAAAATCAAACACACAATTCCAAATGCCGCTTCAAATTGAGTTAAAACTGCACTAGTGATTCCCAAAAATAAAACTGATTTATTATCTTTTTTCTCCAAAAAATTCCACAAAGCTACAAAAAAATAGACACTCAAGTACGTCGCCATATTGGCATTCCAAAAATACCTCGTTAAATTAAACATTTGCGGTGCCATTAAAATTAGCGATCCAATCAAAAATCCTAAAATAGGGTTCCTTTTTCTGAAATACCAGTAAACAAAGCCAGCCGAAAATAAAAATAAAAATATGTTCCAATAAACTAAAGCCTGTGGGTTTCCTTGCCCCAACCAATATGCCGGTAAATTTATATAATAGTAAAATGGTCCTAATCTTAGACCATTAATTGAAGTAGTTGGTCCTAACACTGCCAAATCTTTAAATTCTCCCAAGACTCGAATATCCAACATGTCTCGCGATTGATCGTAAGTAAACGCTGTGTTGTAATCTTTAGTTTGGAAAAATCGAACTAACCCAGAAATCATCAAAATAATCCCAAAAACTATCATTAATAATTTTTCCTTTCCTTTCATAGTTTCATTATATAATACCTATGTGATTGATTTAA